>JBHJIY010000167.1:0-36651 GCA_050042985.1 Phormidesmis sp.
CCAGAAATCTGAATCACATCCGCATTGGCCTTAGCCACGCCTGCCGCAATCGTACCGATGCCGACTTCCGCTACCAGCTTCACTGACACGCCCGCTTTAGGGTTGATTTGGTGCAGGTCAAAAATTAGCTGAGATAGATCCTCAATCGAGTAAATGTCGTGATGCGGTGGCGGCGAAATCAACGTCACACCCGGCTTAGACTTTCGTAAGGAGGCGATATATTCGCTTACTTTTTTACCCGGCAGCTGGCCACCTTCACCCGGCTTCGCACCTTGCGCCATCTTAATTTCAATCTGCTTAGCGCTCATCAAATACTCCGGCGTCACACCAAAGCGACCCGATGCGACCTGCTTGATGGCAGAAGATGCGGTGTCTCCATTCTCCAATCCTTTCAAATGAGGCAGCGTAGAAGAAAGCCCTTCGCTATCGACATCGTCTAGCACCTTAAATCGCACCGCGTCTTCGCCACCTTCACCCGAGTTCGACTTACCGCCGATACGGTTCATCGCAATGCCCAAAGTCTCATGGGCTTCTCTTGACAGCGATCCTAATGACATGCCGCCTGTGCAAAAACGCTGCATGATCGATTCAACAGATTCAACGTCTGAAAGATCAACAGAGTCACGGTCACCATCAAAGTCCAACAGATCGCGCAGCGCGGCAATCGGCCTTCCTTTTAGCTGCTCACGATAAATCTCGTAGTGGTCATACTGCTTTGTTTTTACTGCCTTGTGTAACAGCTTAGTCATCGCCGGATTGTTCATGTGATACTCACCCGATGGCCGCGACTGCACAAAGCCCATATTCTCTAAGCGCTTGCGGGTTAGCTCTGGAAATGCTTTCTCATGAAAAGACATTGTCTCTTGTGCAAGCTCTTCAATTCTGAGTCCACCCAATCGAGAAACGCTGCCTTTAAAGGAGAGTTCTTTAAGGTCTGAACCGATGCCAACCGCCTCAAAAATCTGCGCGCCTCGATAGCTGCTCAAGAGAGAAATTCCCATCTTAGAGAGAATCTTCAATAGGCCATTTTCAACCGCTTTTCGATAGTTGGTCTGTGCGCCGTTGAGCGTAGAAACAGGTAACTTTCCGGTCTCCATTTGCTTTTGGGTTTTCTTATCTGCCCACCAGTGCCGCACACTTTCTAGCGTGAGGTAAGGGCAAATAGCCGTCGCGCCATAGCCAAGCAAGCAGGCAAAGTGATGCGTGCTCCAGCACTGGGCGGTGTCCACAATCAGCGAGGTCTGCATTCGTAGCCCTTCGCGAATCAGGTGGTGATGCACCGCGCCGATGGCAGCGAGAGGGGGGAGGTAGGTTTGGCTGTCGGAAAGGGTGGTGAGGTTACCTTCTGTGTTGATGCGATCGCTCAAAATCAGAATCTGGCTACCTGCTGCCACAGACTCCGCCGCCCGAGCACACAGCGCCTTTACCGCCGACTCCAATCCTTCTGGGCCCGCATCAACCGCATACAGTGTAGAAAGCTCCCCTGTTGGAAAGTCCGACTCGCGAATAATCTCCATCTCCGTATCGTTTATCACCGGAGACTCTAGCTTCAGGAGTCGTGCCTGTTCAGGATGCTCTTCTAGCAAATTGCCCTGAGCGCCTAGCTGGGTAGAAAGCGACATCACCAATCGTTCTCTGAGCGGGTCAATCGGTGGATTCGTCACTTGCGCAAACCGCTGCTTGAAGTAGTCGTACAGCAAATGGGGTTTATCAGAGAGCACAGCCAGCGGCGTATCGTTGCCCATGCAGAAAGTCGGTTCTTTCGCCTGCGCAGCCATATCTTGAATGATCATTTCAACGTCTTCCGCCGTGAAGCCGAAGGCCGTCTGCTGTGTCATCAAGTCTTGCTTTTCTAGACGAGTTTCTTCGCTAAAGAGCTGTGGTGTGATTTCTTGACGCCGCTCTTTTAGCCACTGCCCGTAGGGCTGAGCGCTGGCAATCCGCTTTTTGATATCCCAGTTATGCAAAATCTCATGCTGGTCTTCAAAGTTCACAGCCAGCATTTGGCCAGGGCCAAGCCGACCTTTTTCAACAATGTCTTCTACCGGAATATCCACCACGCCCGCTTCAGAAGAAACAATCACGTAGCCGTCTTTTGTCACGACATAGCGAGCAGGGCGCAAGCCGTTGCGATCTAGCGTTGCGCCGACCTGCTTACCATCGCAGAACACTACTAGGGCTGGGCCATCCCAAGGCTCTTGAATGCTGCTGTAGTACTCGTAATAGTCAATAATTTCTGGATAATCCGCGAGTTCAGGCTGATTGTGATAAGCCTCAGGTACCATCATGGTTAATGCCTGAGCCGGAGATCGACCTGTACGTACCAGCAGCTCCATGGTGTTATCGAGGTTTGCTGAGTCGCTGTTTTCTACGTTGACCACAGGCTTGAGCAAATCTAGCTCATCGCCCCAAGCCGGATGGGATAAATTCGCCTGGCGCGCTGTCATCCAGTTGATATTACCGATCAGCGTATTGATTTCGCCGTTGTGGCCTAGCAGTCGCATCGGGTGAGCCAGAGGCCACTTAGGCAAAGTGTTCGTGCTAAATCGACGGTGATAAACAGCAAAAGCACTTTCGTAAGCAGGGTTTTGTAGATCTTTGTAAAATCGTCCGAGAACTTCAGAGCGCACCATGCCCTTGTATACGATTGTACGACCTGAGAAAGAGCAGACGTAAGCTTCTGCAAGTGCTTTGTTGTCGGGCTCATTCGCCATGAGCTGATGCATGGCTTTCTCAAATCGACGACGGGCCAAGAAAAGTGCTCTCTCCAGTTCATCACCTTCTAGCGAGTCGGAAGTGACGACAGCTTGGGCAATAGTCGGCTGAAATTCTTTGGCTAGGGGCCCAAGTGTGTCTGGCGCAACGGGAACTTCGCGCCAGCCGACGAAAGTGAGACCTGTGGCAGTGACGGCTGCTTGAAATTGCGATCGCGCTATCTTCTCAGCGGCGTCTTTCCCAGCAGCGTCCGCCTGAGGCAAAAACACCATCGCTACCCCAGTCTGCGTCTGAGACAGCGCCTCTACTCCCATCTCGCTGGCCCAGCGCTGTAGCAGCGTCCACGGGATAGCCGTCATAATGCCCGCACCATCTCCAGAGTCCTGGTCTGCGCAGCAGCCGCCTCTGTGCTCCATGCAGGACAGCGCTGTCAGCGTATCTGCCACTAGCCGATGGCTTGCTCGCCCTTGCTGATCGGCAATAAACCCGACGCCACAGGCATCTCGTTCTTCTACGAGCCAGCTTGGCCCCAAGGGCTCCAATACATCCGTTTTAAAAGTTGTTGGATTGATGAGAGTCACGCGTCTGTTTACCTGAAGAGAGCCTATAAATTATATAGAAATATTAAGTGATAGTGAAGTTCGCCTTAAACCTTTTTCCCAAAACCGCGTACGTATCAGTACCCACATCGGCACCTCGCAGACAATAAAATCACTGTCAGGCAGTATCTGTAAGGACTAGAGAACCCTCGTAAGATAGACAAGTACTTCGGCCGAATGTCCGCCGCTGCTCCTCATATTAAAAAACAGCTAAAAAAGCAGCGACGGTTTCTAAAATTCGTACGTACCAGGGAAACATCAAGAAGAGTTCAAGTAACTTTCTGAAAAGATTTACCGTCAGTGCGCTCGTTTTAAGTGAATCTAAATAACTGCATTTCTTTAATGTCATTGCCTACAGCTACCTTTATTTACCGAAATTCATGAAATCCCTGTTTTCCCGTAAGCGGGTTTCTTCACGTCGGTGGGCACGTCGGCTAGCTAACGCCGAGTCTGAGTCGTTCCAGTCGGATGTTCCTCGTTTTGGTCGTCGCCGTGGCGGGCAACCTTTGGTTTTGGGCCGAGTCATTTCGTTAGGTGTGCTGACGGCGTTGGGCTGGGCCGTGGTGAATTCCCTAGGTGTTCCTTCTTCGCCACCTCAGTCACCGATTTCTGCGGTGCCTATTATTCCTATCTCAGGTGATGCAACCTCTCTGGTTGCCGATACTACCTCTGGCAAAAATTCATCGTCTGGTTCGGATGTCTCGGCTGGAGACGTTGCCTTTCAGCTGCCACCGCTGTCAGTAGCCAAGGCCAATGACACAACACGCGTTTCAGGGACACAAATTAGCATCAACGGCCACACCGTGCCTGGGCAATGGCAGCAAAAAGATGGGCGTATTGGTATTTCCATCACCAGCATGGCCAATGTGATTGGTGTCGAGCTATTGGGCACCACAGTGCCTACACAGCAGCCTATTCGCTGGTTCCCGGTTGCTCAAGATAGCATCATGACCCTGCCTGCTTGGTGGGATGCCACCAACCGCTACATAGATATTTCGCAGTTAGCAACTGCTGCGAATTGGACAGGACAAGCCAATGGCAACCTGCTCCAGCTCAATATGCCGCAGACGCAGACAACAGGCGTTCGGCAAGGGAAACAAACCTGGGGCGATCGCATCGTCGGCGATCTTGCCGGCCCAGCCACCTGGCAGCTAGAATCCGCTGACGTCTACACAGTGACCGTTACGGGCGCTATCTCTGCTGAGATGGTACGAGCCTTCCGTGCGGTCCCCGGCAACCTCATTACTCAGCTACACGTTGCCCCGCTCAGCGGTAAAACCGTCCTCAAAATAAAAACTAAAGACGGAGCCACCCCACAGATTTGGACCGCAGGCAATCCTTCTAGGGTCGTCATCGATATTCGTCGTGACGCCATGGTAGAGCGAGATATTGCCTGGGCTCCAGGCTTACGCTGGCGGCAGCAGTATATTTCAGTGGGGCGCAATCGGTTCCCGGTATACATGTTCATTGCCCAGCCCAACCCATCTATGTTGGCGCTCCGCCCCATCCATGCTAATCCCAACACCGCCACTGGAATCGAGCCGATTTTGACCACGGCTCAGCGACAGCGCGTCACAGGCGCAGTCAATGCAGGCTTTTTTAATCGAAATAATCAGCTACCACTGGGCGCAGTTCGCAATGCCGGGCAGTGGATTTCTGGGCCTATTTTGGGTCGAGGGGCGATGGCTTGGAATGACAGCGGTGATTTGGTAATGGACCGCTTTGCCCTGAGTGAGTCAGTCACGGTAGGACTCGGTGAGTCGTATTCTATACTGGCCGTCAATAGTGGCTATGTTCAGGCCGGCATCGGTCGCTATACCCACGGCTGGGGCGCAAGCTACACACCGATTGTGGACAATGAAATTGTGGTCACTGTGCGCGATAACGTCGTCAGCGCGCAGCAGACGTTGGGCAAAGCAGGCACTGGCAGTGTCCCCATTCCCTCAGACGGTGAAGGCTATTTGTTGGCCTTTAGAAGCAATCGGACGGCAGGCTCTACCTTTACCCCTGGCACGGACGTGCTGTTGACCAGTCAAAGCCAGCCAGCTGTCTTTGAGCAGTATCCCAATGTGATTGGGGGTGGGCCTCTGTTGATTCGCGATCGCAACATCGTTCTCAACCCTCAGCTCGAAGGTTTCAGTACCAACTTCATCCAGGGCTCGGCCCCACGCACCGCCATTGGCAAAACTGCCGATGGCACTTGGCTCATCGCCACCATGCACGACCGTGTAGGCGGCAGAGGCCCTACCCTCAGTGAAACTGCAAAAATTATGCAGCAGCTAGGTGCCGTAGATGCGCTAAATCTAGACGGTGGCAGTTCGTCTAGCCTTTATTTGGGCGGGCAACTGTTGAACCGTCAGCCTCGTACTGCTGCAAGAGTCAATAATGGCATTGGCCTATTTGTTCTAGGTCAAGAATAGTGCGTGATTTACGTACGTTATTTGTGAACGGAACGTGTCGATACTGAGAGCGGTAAGTATCTCTTTTGCTCTTCAGCTTCGGTTAACACGGATGAAGAATTGATGGGGAACTCCCCTTTGTTACTGCCGTCACAGACACAGTCAGGGAGGCCTTTGATAGAATCAACCTGAAAATGTGCAGCATCTGGAATCCGTCACTCGTCTATGTAGCTCCAGATAAGTCCTGGACGGTTCCTGCCGACATCATCCCGTGTCTTACGTCTGTTTATTAGCTACAAGCCCTAGCTATCGCTGCATATCTAGTTTTCAAGTCTAGCTGTTGATCCATTTTTTCTAGTCTGCTTTTTCTCACTGCCCAGGCCCAAATCGCTGGGCATAACGACAAGGCCTCGTCCCATTCAAGTAACTTTATGACTCAGGAGACCATCGACATGGTTCAAGCTAAAGAACGTTCCGCTACAGAATCTGTATTGCCTAGTTTTGAAGGTGTAGCCGCCACTGAACTCCGCCCTTGGGGTTCTTTTACAGTCCTCGAAGTAGGCTCTGGCTACAAAATCAAGCGCATTGAAGTAAAACCTGGCCACCGCCTCAGCCTACAAATGCACCACCACCGGAGTGAGCACTGGATTGTAGTATCTGGTACTGCTAAGGTGACCTGTGGCGACGAAGAGCGTATGCTATGCACTAATCAGTCTACCTATGTGCCTGCCTGCACCTCTCACCGCCTAGAAAACTCAGGTGTGATTCCCCTCGTACTGATTGAAGTCCAAAATGGTGAGTACCTCGGTGAGGACGACATCACTCGCTATCAGGATGACTACGCTCGCCACGATGCGTAGCTAGTTTCAGTTCATGGGCTACTTGTTTTAGCGCTGTGGGCGAATTTGGAATAGATTCGTTTTGCAAAGAACGTTAGTTATGGAAAATGGGAGGGCTGAAGAGTCCTCCCATTTTTTTGCTGATTGGCAGTTCAGGAGGACCGTGAGAGGAAGGCCGTTTGATATAAGCTTGAAAGCATGATTCATCTCACGCACTCTGCCCGCCTAGAAATTAATCGCCTACGACAAAGGCAAAGTCAGCCGGATGCTGTTTGTCGGTTAGCATTACAGCCGAGCAGCTGTGCTCAATGGGCCTATACCTTGAGCTTGGATGGCGCGCCGAATGAGGCGGATAATGTCTATGAGTTTGACGGCTTGCTCCTCGTTATAGAGCGCGATCGCGCCGCGTACATCAAAGGCCTTAAAATCGACTTCGCTGAAGACCTCACAGGAGGCGCATTCCGATTTGACAATCCCCTGGCAACTGAGAGCTGTCGATGTGGGTATGCCTTTGCGATTCGGTCGTGATAGCGAAGCTAACAATGTCGTTCGACCGCCGGGTACGGCAAGCACGACAACTAATAGATTGACAAGACAAAAATATCCGCGATAGTATCGGATCTCATGACAACTATTTTGCGGAGTTATATTCCCCCGCCTTATGCCTACGATTCAACAGCTCATTCGCACTGAGCGTTCAAAAGCAACCAAGAAGACGAAGTCGCCAGCTCTAAAAAGCTGCCCTCAGCGTCGTGGCGTTTGCACCCGTGTGTACACCACCACGCCAAAGAAGCCAAACTCGGCTTTGAGAAAAGTAGCCAGGGTTCGTTTGACCTCTGGGTTTGAGGTTACCGCCTACATTCCTGGCATTGGTCACAACCTACAAGAGCACTCCGTTGTAATGATTCGCGGTGGTCGTGTCAAAGACCTACCTGGCGTTCGTTACCACATCATCCGTGGCACTTTGGACACTGCTGGTGTCAAAGACCGTCGACAAGGCCGTTCCAAGTACGGTGCCAAAAAGCCTAAAGAGTAAGTCAAAAAAAGCCGTATGTTTCTCTTTCTAGAACGTACTTTTGCTTAGTTCATCTTTTGGTGCACCCTTGAAAGTGAGTCCCAAGGCGGTAATGCTGAGACCTCCTTGCGAGTTTACTTAATCGGTTCGTTGCGTTTGCGCCAAAAGTCTATGCCTGTCAAAACAGCTTCTTTAGGGATCTGTTGTCTTTTGACGGGATGCATTAATCCAGAATGGCTCACAGCGCAAGCTAGCCAAGAAAACGGGCTTATGATTGCCGGGCCCACCACTAATTCTTCATCTATTATCTCGTTTAGGGTTAAAACCTCATGTCTCGTCGTTCAGCAGCACAAAAACGCACCGTCCCCCCAGACTCTGTTTACAACAGTCGTTTGGTCAGCATGATGTCCCGTCGGATTATGCTCAGCGGTAAAAAATCCGTTGCCAACAAAATTCTCTACGGTGCTTTCAAAATTATTGAAGAGCGCACAGGCAACGATCCGTTAGAAACATTTGAGACGGCCGTCCGTAACACAACGCCCTTGGTAGAAGTGAAAGCTCGCCGAGTAGGTGGTGCTACTTATCAGGTGCCTATGGAAGTTCGCTCAGAGCGCGGCACAGCACTTTCCTTGCGTTGGCTCACTCAGTTCTCTCGCTCCCGTGGTGGTCGCACCATGGCTGGCAAGCTCGCCAATGAGCTGATCGATGCAGCGAATGAAACGGGTGGTGCGGTACGCAAGCGCGAAGAAACGCATCGGATGGCAGAAGCGAATAAGGCATTTGCTCACTACCGTTACTAACTCCGGCTGCTGTTACAGCTTTGTCTGTACGAGAAAGAAACTTGCACCCCTGCATAAGAGGGGTTTCACCATCGCGTGTTGAGTATCCAACGTGCGAATCTGTAAACTGCTGGGTAATTTTGCCCAGTAGTTTTTATAATTAAGCTTTGCCCTGGCGTGATTTGCATGTGCGCTGAGGCAACCCGCTGCTAAGGAGTTCGATTGTGGCCCGCAACATTCCCATTAAAGACGTTAGGAATATCGGTATTGCCGCGCACATTGATGCGGGCAAGACCACCACGACTGAGCGAATTCTCTTTTACTCTGGCGTCGTCCACAAAATTGGTGAAGTTCATGACGGTAATGCGGTTACCGACTGGATGGAGCAGGAGAAAGAGCGCGGTATTACGATTACGGCTGCGGCCATTTCTACCACTTGGCGCGACCACCAAATCAACATTATCGATACGCCAGGGCACGTTGACTTCACAATTGAAGTCGAACGCTCTATGCGAGTGCTAGATGGCGTTGTTGCTGTGTTCTGCTCTGTAGGTGGTGTGCAGCCTCAGTCTGAGACGGTTTGGCGGCAGGCTGACCGCTACAAGGTGCCTCGGATTGCCTTTGTAAATAAAATGGACCGCACTGGCGCGAACTTTTTTAAGGTTTATGAGCAGGTCAAGGATCGGCTGCGCGCAAAGGCTGTTCCTCTGCAAATTCCGATTGGCGCAGAAGACCAATTTCAAGGTGTTGTTGATCTTGTGGAGATGAAAGCTCATCTCTATACCAATGACCTGGGTACTGATATTCAGGTGACGGATATTCCTGAAGACATTAAAGCGAAGGCAGAAGAGTACCACACTATTTTGCTGGAAACGATTGCTGAGGCTGACGATGTCTTAATGGAGCGCTACCTGGAAGGCGAGGATATCTCCTCAGAAGAACTGATGGCAGGTATTCGTAAGGCCACCATTGAAGACAAGCTGGTGCCGATGTTCTGCGGTTCAGCCTTCAAAAACAAAGGTGTACAGCTATTGCTAGATGCGGTCGTTGATTATTTGCCTTCGCCGCCTGAAGTGCCCGCGATTGAAGGTCTGTTGCCGAATGGCGAAACGGGAGTAAGGCCTGCTAACGATGAGACCCCATCGGCTGCGCTTGCTTTTAAGAGCATGGCGGATCCCTACGGTCGGCTTACCTTTATTCGTGTGTATTCAGGCGTGCTCAAAAAGGGCAGCTATATCTATAACGCAACCAAGGACAAAAAGGAGCGTATTTCTCGGCTGATTATTCTTAAGGCTGATGACCGCATAGAGGTAGACGAAATGCGGGCTGGGGACTTGGGCGCTGCGCTAGGTCTTAAATACACGTTTACGGGTGATACTATTTGTGACCTGGACGATCCAATTGTCCTAGAGTCTTTATTCGTGCCTGAGCCTGTGATTTCGGTCGCGGTAGAGCCTAAGACCCAGCAAGATATGGAGAAGCTCTCGAAGGCCCTCCAGTCACTCTCTGAAGAAGATCCTACGTTTAAGGTCAGTATTGATCCTGAAACGAATCAGACGGTGATTGCGGGTATGGGGGAGCTCCACTTAGAGATTCTCGTTGACCGTATGTTGCGAGAGTTCAAGGTTGAGGCCAATATCGGTATGCCTCAAGTGGCGTATCGAGAAACGGTGCTCAAGTCGTCCAAAGCGGAGTCGAAATTTATTCGACAAAGTGGTGGTAAAGGCCAGTACGGCCACGTTGTGATTGAGCTAGAACCAGCTGAACAAGGCTCAGGATTTGAGTTTGTCAGCAAGATTGTAGGTGGAACTATCCCTCGGGAATTTATTTCTCCCGCTGAGCAAGGGATGAAAGAAGCTTGCGAATCTGGTATTCTAGCCGGATATCCATTAATTGATGTAAAGGTCACGTTAGTGGATGGGTCGTATCATGACGTTGACTCGTCTGAGATGGCATTCAAAATTGCTGGTTCTCTAGCAGTCAAGGATGCCGTAATGAAGGCATCTCCGGTTCTTTTGGAACCCATGATGAAGGTCGAAGTGGAAGCTCCAGAAGACTTCCTCGGAGATGTGATGGGAGATCTCAACTCTCGTCGCGGTCAGATTGAGGGAATGGGGTCTGAAGACGGCATTACCAAGGTCACCTCTCGGGTGCCCTTGGCCGAAATGTTCGGATATGCCACAGACATTCGCTCCAAAACTCAGGGAAGGGGTTCCTTCTCTATGGAGTTCAGCCAATACGAGGAGGTTCCGCGTAACGTGGCTGAGGCGATTATCGCCAGAAACAAAGGGAACGCATAGTTAGTTTTAGGAACACAAAGAGAAATTCATGGCACGCGAAAAATTTGAAAGAAGCAAACCCCACGTTAACATCGGCACCATTGGCCACGTTGACCACGGTAAAACCACTTTGACTGCGGCTATCACCATGACCCTAGCGGCAGCGGGTGGTGCCAAAGCGCAAAAGTACGATGAAATCGACGCCGCTCCTGAGGAGAAAGCGCGTGGTATTACCATCAACACTGCTCACGTTGAGTATGAGACTGAGAACCGTCACTACGCTCACGTTGATTGCCCTGGCCACGCTGACTATGTGAAGAACATGATCACGGGCGCAGCTCAAATGGACGGCGCGATTTTGGTGGTATCTGCGGCTGACGGCCCAATGCCTCAAACCCGTGAGCACATTTTGCTAGCCGGTCAGGTAGGCGTGCCTAACATTGTTGTGTTCATGAACAAGCAAGACCAGGTAGATGACGAAGAGCTGCTTGAGCTAGTTGAGCTAGAAATTCGCGAGCTGCTCAGCTCCTACGATTTCCCTGGCGATGACATTCCTGTCACTGCGGGTTCTGCGCTCAAAGCCGTTGAGAAGCTAATTTCTGATCCTGGCACTGCTCGTGGTGCGGATGATTGGGTCGACAAAATCCACGCTTTGATGGATGAAGTTGATGCTTACATTCCTACGCCTGAGCGTGAAGTCGACAAGCCTTTCTTGATGGCGGTTGAGGACGTTTTCTCTATTACGGGTCGTGGTACGGTTGCCACCGGTCGGATTGAGCGCGGCGTTGTTAAAGTTGGCGAGACTGTTCAGCTTGTTGGTATTCGCGACACTCGCGAAACTACTGTGACTGGCGTCGAGATGTTCCAGAAGACTTTGGACTCTGGTATGGCTGGCGACAACGTGGGTGTACTGCTCCGTGGTGTTCAGAAAGAAGACATTGAGCGCGGCATGGTATTGGCGAAGTCCGGTTCCATTACGCCTCATACTGAGTTTGAGTCTGAAGTGTATGTACTCAACAAAGAAGAAGGCGGTCGTCATACACCGTTTTTCCCTGGCTACAAGCCTCAGTTCTATGTGCGTACAACTGACGTGACTGGCTCCATTGAGAGCTTTACTGCTGACGATGGCAGCGCTGCTGAGATGGTGATGCCTGGCGATCGCATCAAAATGAACGTAAAGCTCATCAACCCCATCGCAATCGAGCAGGGCATGCGCTTCGCGATTCGTGAAGGTGGTCGTACAGTTGGTGCGGGCGTTGTTTCCAAGATTACTAAGTAATCAACGAACGACTGATTTGAATGACTGAAATAGAGGGAAGTGTATTTTTCACTTCCCTTTCGCATTTATTTGGCTTATTGCTCCATCTCTTATGATGTGTTGTGCGGTATTGTATTAAAGGCCTGCCGGCAGAGGTAGGCATTGAACCTAGATAACTGAAGAACGCTCCTTTTAAGGACGAAAATTTTCTCGATGGCTACTACTATTCAACAGCAGAAGATCCGCATTCGCCTCAAGGCGTTTGACCGCCGCTTGCTCGATACTTCCTGCGAAAAGATTGTCGATACTGCTAACCGTACGAATGCTACGGCTGTGGGTCCAATTCCTTTGCCGACTAAGCGAAAAATTTACTGTGTGCTGCGATCGCCCCACGTAGATAAAGACTCTCGTGAGCACTTCGAGACTCGCACACACCGTCGCATCATTGATATCTATCAGCCCTCTTCTAAAACAATCGACGCGTTGATGAAGCTAGATTTGCCTGCGGGCGTTGATATTGAAGTCAAGCTGTAGATACCGAAGTCAAGCTGTAGATACCGAACCTGCAGACGCTGCGGAAGCAGTGCCGTTTCTATTTTTCTTTTCCTCTGTGTAAGAGAGAATGTTTAAGCATGGGCAATATGCCTGCGTTAAGATAGGAATAGCACTGCCTAGCTTTGTTCTACTACTGGCTCTTCTGACTTGAGTGGGCGTGGTTCGGTGCTTTGGCCTTACTCTATACACAATGGATTTTTCCCCCTCAGTTGCCGTTCGAGAGCTGCCCCTTTTCCCGCTTCCTGAGCTGGTTTTGTTTCCGGGTCGGCGACTGCCTTTACATATTTTTGAGTTTCGCTATCGCATTCTGATGAATACGATACTGCAAGGCGATCGCCGGTTCGGAGTACTGATGGTGGATCCCAACACAGGTGAAATTGCTAAGGTTGGCTGCTGTGCAGAGGTGATTCACTACGAGCGGATGCCCGACGACCGAATGAAGATTATGACGCTGGGTCAGCAGCGATTTCGCGTGCTGGACTACGTTCGTGAAACGCCCTACCGTGTGGGCCTAGTTGAGTGGATTGAAGATGAGCCGGTTGAAGAAAATTTAGTGCCTTTGGCAGACGAAGTCGACCAGCTGCTTAGAGATGTCGTAAGACTGTCTGCAAAGCTAACTAGTCAAGAAATCGAATTCCCTGACGATATTCCTGACCTGCCTTTGGAGCTCTCTTATTGGGTGGCGAGTACGCTGTATGGCGTTTCTTTGGAGCAGCAGTCACTGCTAGAAATGCAAAACACGCTGAGCCGTTTGGAGCGTGAATCTGAGATTTTGACCTCAACGAGAAATAACTTGGCGGCCCGTACCGCGTTGAAGGATGTTTTGGAATGATCCGAGACAGGGCATAGCAGTGCTAGTGACCTTACAGGATTTCTGCGATTTCTGTCAGGTTATAGCTACCTAAATATTTAAGCGTTCCTGTGTGCATTTTCAGCAGTTCCAGTGCTGTTCTCATGGTGGGCTCACTGGCGTTTGCTTCTACGTCTATAAAGAATGCGTACTCGCCAAGTAAGCGTTTGGTAGGGCGTGATTCAATGCGGCTCATGTTGATATTGAGCGCAGAAAAGAGCTGTAGCGGTTTGAGTAAGGCACCCGGTTCGTTGGTGGGCAGGCTAAATGCCATGGAAGTGTACTGGCCTGCGGTGGCGGGTTGCCTCCCGAGCACCCAGAACCGGGTGTGGTTATCGGCGTAGTCGTTGATAGGGTGAGCCAAGATGGGTAGGTCGTAGAGGCGTGCGCCCCAGCTAGAGGCGATCGCGCCTGCACTCACATCTTTTTGCACAATGGGCATTGGCTCTGACGTGGAGCTGGTGGGTATGAGCTTGGCGTTGGGAAGATGCTCTCCCAACCAGTTTCGGCACTGTGCCAATGCCTGAGGGTGAGAATATACCGTCTGAATATGCTCAATGCTGTCAGCTTTTGAAATCAAAGCATGCTGTACCGGTAGCGTAAAGGCCTGCTGAATTTGAAGCGTTTCTAGCTCCCAAAGCGTATCTAGTGTGATCATCACCCCACCGCCGATCGAGTTTTCGACCGGTACGACGCAGAAATCTGTTTCCCCTTTCTCCGTTGCTCGAATAGCTTGAGCAATGGTGGGATAGGCCTCTAGCTGAGTTGATAAGTCGTGGCGACTTTTGGCGTAGGTCGCAGCGGCAAAGTCAGAAAATGTGCCCTTTGGCCCAAGATGCGCAATTGAAACCTTCATAGGAAAACCTTCGTAGAGTGGAGTTTTGCCATTGCTATAGAGTGTTAGGGTTAGCTTATCTCGTTTTATTTCCTTTCACGTTCGCAGTATGGTTCGCTTCAGCGCTTCCCAGTCGGTTGCTATTTCTGTCCCGACGCAGCCATTATCCGTAGAAGCCTATCTCAGTGAACCAGAAAGGCTAGTATACGCGCTGGTAGATGCATCTCAAGTGGAAATACTGAGCCCCAACTTATTTCGAGTAAAAGTTCGCCCTATTAAATTTTTAAGCTTCAATATCCAGCCCGTTTGCGATATTGAAGTCTGGTTGGAAGGCGAGACGATTCGGCTACTGTCCAATCGCTGCGAGATTGAAAACTATGAATCTTTCAACGAAAAATTTTCTTTGAACATGCAGGGTTATTTGCTGAGTCAGGTAGCAGAGAGTGGCAAAAGGCAAAGCAAAATTCTGCGTGGACAGGCGAATTTGATCGTTTCGGTAGACTTACCACAAGCGCTAAGTTTTACGCCAAAGCCCCTGCTAGAGCGTACAGGCAATAGCCTGCTCAACGGTATTTTGATCACGCTAAAGCAGCGGTTAATGCGACAGCTGATTGCTGACTACTGCGCTTGGGCCTCTTCTTCACCGCCTCAAGTGTCTAGTCTTTCCTAGGTTTTATTGGCAGCTCTTGAAAGACTTTCGGTGCTGGCGGCAAGTGCCTAGTTTGGCGATGCCAGCTCGGTGCTTAGCACTGCCATATCCTTTATTTGAGGCAAGATCGTAACCGGGATATCGTCGATCTAGGCGGGTGATGAGGTCATCTCTCCATACTTTGGCGATGATGCTGGCCGCTGCGATCGCCAGCACAGACTGGTCGCCTTTAATCACCGTTTCTTGTGCCATGGGTAAATTCGGAATCTGCTGATTACCGTCGACCAAGCACTTATCTGGCGGTACCGATAGCTGTGCCACTGAGCGATGCATTGCTAATAGCGATGCCTGCAATATATTGATACGATCAATATCGTAAGCGGACACTAACCCGACACCACAGTCAGTCAGCTGCCTAATATGCACAGCCAGCTGCTGACGTTTTGAAGCGGTTAGCTTTTTACTGTCGGTGACGCCAGCCGATGTGAGGGATGCGATCGCACCAGCCGGAATAACAACCGCCGCTGCCACGACCGGCCCGAACAAAGCCCCACGACCGACCTCATCGACCCCAGCAATAATGTGTGTACTGGTCACAGGCTCTAGCTTGCTGAAGAACGACGACGACGGCGACGCACGACCTTTTCCGGTTTCTCTTCTGTGTCTGTATCACTTTCACTATCGCTGCTGTCGGCTGATGGTGCCGAGGCTACTGGGACATCGTCCGGCTCGCTACTCGCAGCGGATTTCTTGACAGGCGCTGCCACTGAGCTGGTCTCCGCTGATGCGGGCATATCCTCTGTTTGCGCAGAAGACTTTGACCGTCTTCTCCTTCTGACAGGGGCAGATTTTCCATTTGGCTTATCTGCTGATTCGCTCAAAGTTTCGTCACTGGCTGATGCTGACTCACTCACTTGCGGCATGTCTTCTGCTCTGTCGACGCCGTTGTCTTCGTCAGTTCCCATCTCATCGCCGTTTGCTTCAGCTTCTCGAATATGTGCTGGTGTTTCAATGATGCGCTTGTTGGCTCTTGCGGCCTCAGCCTCAGCCTTTGCATTGGCTAGAAAAGTCTCTGCCTCACCCGGAAGAACGACAGATATAACTGCATTCTGTGGATTCTCAACCGTTTGTTCCCCAAAGATCAGTGGAGAGATGCCCATCATGGCATAGACTCTCTGCTCTTCTATCGGCATTTCAACTGCGACGATTTCTGGGGGCTCTTCTGGCTTTTTACGACCCCCGCGAACTCGCTTGCTACGCCCCGAAGACTCCGCGCTAGCAGCAGGCTTCTCGTTTTGAGCAGCTCTGAAGTCATCTTTTTGACCCTCTCTTCGGCTATTTCTAGCGCTGTCTTTTGCGCCATCTTTTTCTGCTCTTTCTCTTTCTAGCCGCTCTCTCTCGATTCTGTCATCAACTCGACTGTTACTTCTACGCCTACGCGTATCGCCGCTTCTATCCGAATTTCTATCGATAGTAACTGGCGAGGACGATCCTGATCGATTTCTCGAAGGAGGGCCTTCCGAGCCCCGACGGCGACGGCGACGATTGCCCCGGCCATTTTTATCTTGGTAGCTGGGATGGTTGAGCAAATCTAGCTCTTGTGGTTCTGACTGAGGTGAGAGCATGCCCCTATCCTCACGCGAGTCGCGGGCCGATGGACGACTAGAATAGCTTTGCGAAGGTGAGCTGTAGCCGCCTGGGCGAGAGGATACTGCGCCTAGCTGGCTGGTAACACCGGGTTCGTCTCCAGGAAGACAAGCCAAGAGACCCAATCCACCGCATGTATGACAGGTTTGGCCGAAGAGTTCGTAGATATTCTGGCCTTGGCGCTTACGCGTTAGCTCTACAAGCCCAAGTTCAGAAAGCTGCGAGATTTGCGGTCTAGATTTATCGACCCTGATAGCTTTGCCAAACTGCTCTAGTACCTGCATTTGGTCACGCCGAGACTCCATGTCGATGAAGTCGACGACAATCACCCCGGCAATGTTACGTAACCGGAGCTGACGAGCAATTTCAACAGCGGCTTCGCAGTTGGTCCATAGGACGGTTTCTCTAGCTGTCGCAGAGCGCGTAAACGATCCGGAGTTAACGTCAATCACTGTGAGCGCTTCTGTTGGCTCAATGATGATATATCCGCCAGAGGGCAAATCTACTCTGGGCTTGAGCGCTTCGCGAATGGCGGCGTTTACGCGGAAGTACTCAAGAATATGAGTAGATTCTTTGTGATAGTCGATCAGAATGTTGGCTGGAATTCGCCCATCACTCCAGTTGGTAAGATGCTTTTTCGTGCGTGCTAGGCCACTATCGGTATCGGTAACAATGCGATTGACATCGTCGTTATAAACGTCTCGCAGAACTTTCTGAATAAAGTCGTCATCTCGATTGAGTAGAGACGGTGGCCGAGTAGCCATAGCCTCCTGCTGAATGGCATCCCAACGTTTTTGCAAGGATTCCAAATCTTCAATGATGGCTTCCTCAGAAACCCCTTCTGCTTCCGTCCTAATCAGCAGCCCCGTGCCTGCGGGCTTGACCAAAATACCCAGTGCGCGTAGCCGATTGCGTTCCGTTTCGTTGCGAATGCGACGAGACAAGTTAACGCCTCTACCGTAGGGCATGAGGACGAGATATCTGCCCGGCAGCGTGACTTTTCCTGTTAGCCTAGGCCCCTTGTTGCCGGTAGGCTCTTTCATGATTTGCACGAGCACTTTTTGTTGCGGTGCCAACAGCTCTGTAATGGAGCTGGCCATGCGCTTGAGCTTTAGGGGGCCGAGATCAGAAACGTGCATAAAGCCGTTTTTGTCGCTGTCGCCAATGTTGACGAAACAGGCGTCAATTCCCGGCAGTATGTTTTCCACTGTTCCGAGATAAATATCTCCGACTTGGTGGCTACCGGTGGCAACGATAATCTCTTGTATTTGATCTTCTGAGAAAACAGCGGCAATACGATGCTGTTCTGCAATGACAATCTGCTTGGACATTCAATATTCCTCCGAAGCCTGCCAGGGCCTGCCTTTTGCTTTGCGGCGCAGCTGCTGACGGTCCGTGAGTTGTAAAAAACTAGGTTGTTGGAAAGCTGTTCGTTGAAGGGAGCGGTGTCGCGACAGGTGCGAGTCACCAAAAACGGCCAGAAAATGGTTATTTCGAAACTGTTTTGTGAAAACTACAAGCTGCTAGGCATGGCCCCTTAATAAAATTAATGGTGGAATGTGCGTTCAGCTAAGAGAACACGCTCAAAAAGGCTGGAAGGTTCCTGAATTATCTTCTGACTGGTCAGTGACATAGCTAGATAGCGCTATTTTCTGAAAATCACCTATTCAAAAGATATTGAGTCAAGGAAACCGAATTAGTGTGAGTGAGGCGTAAAAAGGAGCCAGCTCTGCCGGTCTCTTTGAACGGTAAGAACATTGTTGAATGATCACCTGTTGAACGATCACCCTTGTTGAGTTCCCTGAGTGAACTCTGTTTTTGCAACATCCTACTTTTAGCTATTTCAGAGCCACGAAAACTCACATAGAAAACATAGGATAGGTAAGGCTGTCAAAGACTGCGAGAGCTCAGAAGTGCTCTTTCCCTTTCTGCTAACGTCATGTTACTCAATCTCGGTTGGGACAAGAGAAAGTAAGTGTAATGCTAAAGAAAGTTTTGTAACTAGTACCAGCGCAGGCCAATGGTTAGCATCTGGGTGTGAGGCTTAACCTATTTCTCAGCAGCAACTCCGTGGCAGTATTATAACGCCAGCTGTGCTTTTTTGCGCTTTAGGTATACAAAAAATTAATGTATATTGATGTGAGAAAAGCTGCAAGCTGTGATACGACGGTGTTTGCGAAAGATTAAAAAACAGAAAACCCTGCTGCTTGGTGAACTGAATCATCCAAGCAGCAGGGCTTTTTTATCTTGCGAATCAACCCGTGCGGTTTAATTCGTGTGAATTATGCTGTGTGTGAGCCAAGCTCTAGGAAGCAGAGGCCGTTGAGAGTGAGCGGCGGCGGCGACCCGTGAGTGTAGGTTTGTTGTCGCCGTCAGCTTTCTTGGGCGTATCTTTTCGGTTGGTTGTTCCTGCTGTATCCACATGCTGAAGCATGAGCACGGTCACGGGATACTGCTTGGGCAGCTCGCGGCGGACGTAGCGGCGAGCGTCTTCTTCAATACGCGATCGCAATCCATCCCAGTTTACTTTGGGGCGATTGCTCTCAGGATTGTCGAGTACTTCCTTCCACCGAGTAGCAAGCGACTTTTTCACAACAGGCACAATGCCACTTTCCCAGCGCTCCTGGCTGTGTATTGACACCACGCCTCTCAGGTTGATTGTCGGTTCGCCGAGCAGTTTGCCGGTTGCATCGACCGTTGCTGAGACAGTAATAATGCCATCTTCAGCGAGCTGCTGACGCTCTTTCAGTACGGTACGCTCTACAATTCCTGTGCGAGAAGCATCGACAAGCGCAATGCCTGACGTAACTTTACCATCTACTTTAATGCTCTCAGGCGTAATTTTGATGACATCACCGTTGTTAACGATGGCGACATTTTCCTGCTCTACACCTAGCTGTTGAGCCATTTCAGCATGCTTCACCAGCATCCTGTGCTCGCCATGTACCGGAATAAAGAATTTAGGCTTGGTAAGCGCAAGCATCAGCTTGTGGTCTTCCTGATAGCCGTGGCCAGAAACGTGTAGGCCTTTTGCTTTGCCATAGATTACATTCGCGCCCTGCTGCATCAGCTTGTCGATGGTGTTGACCACGCTAATGGTATTCCCCGGAATCGGGTTAGAGGAGAAGATGACAGTGTCGCCTGCTTGAATGCGAATTTGACGGTGAGACTTGTTCGCAATGCGAGTTAAGGCTGCCATGGGCTCACCCTGAGATCCTGTGGTAAGGATCATCGCTTTGCTGTCTTGGCATTGCTTGAGCTGATTGAGCGGCTTGAAGAGGTTATCTGGGCACTTGATGTATCCCAGATTGCGTGCGTGGGAAATGACGTTGAGCATTGAGCGCCCAACGATAAAGACATCACGCTTGTGCTTTTGTGCTAGCTCTAGCAGCATGCTAACGCGGTGCACAGAGGAGGCAAATGTTGTGACAAATAACCGACCTTTGGCATTGCTAAATTCCCTATCTAGATTGGGGAAAACCGCTCGTTCGGAAGGCGTGTTTCCTGGAATCTCAGCGTTGGTAGAGTCGCTGATAAGACACAAGACACCTTCTTCGCCATATTCTGCAATCTTTTGAAAGTCGAAGAACTCACCGTCTACAGGGGTGTGGTCGACCTTGAAGTCACCGCTGTGGATGATAGTGCCCACAGGCGGTTTGATCGCCATAGTGAAGCTATCGGCCATGGAGTGCGTGTTGCGAATGTATTGGGCGCTGAAGTGCTTGCCAAATTGAACCGTATCGCGAGGGCCAACGGTGTGTAGCTCAGTGCGATTAAGGACGCCAGCTTCTTCGAGCTTGCCCTGCAAGAGCGCCATAGCTAACCGAGGCCCATGAATCACTGGAATGTTGAACTGTTTGAGGTGGAAGGCAATGCCGCCGATGTGGTCTTCATGACCATGGGTGACAATCATGCCTTTGATTTTGTGCTGATTCTCTTTTAGGTACGTGATGTCTGGCAGCACGATGTTGACGCCATGCATCCCTTCAGTAGGGAAAGAGAGGCCCGCGTCTAGTAAAACGATTTCGTCGCCGTATTCAAAGACGCAGGTGTTTTTCCCAATCTCGTGGAGCCCACCTAATGGGATGATTTTTAAGGTATTTGTCTCTGCGCTTTGCTTCTTGCTACTGGGTCTTCTACTCATGTAGTTTCCTTTGTTGAACGATAAATTGAATAGCTGAAAAGTTGGATTGTGAGGATAGGGGCCTGAATTGAGGGCGCTGGCTCCAAATCGCGTGAAATGCGGACTGCTAGATATTCTGTTGTGCAGTAATTAGGTGAGAAGCGGCTCGAAGCCTTGTGCTTCTGAGCGTTCTTTTTGAGGGCGTCATCTTGCAAAGATGACCATCGTTATCTGAGTGCGTGGCGTCGTTGGTTTGGAGATGAGTGTCTGAAGGAGCCACTTCTAGAAGCTGTACTGCCTTATTTGGATGCTCCTGTCTTTTGCGCTTTTACTTCTTGAGCGTTTTCGGCTCGCTGCCTATTAATTACATACTCTTCGGCTAGCTTCTTTCATCTTAGTCAGGCTCACTCTGAACGATGAGCTATTTTGCGATCACCTCTATTTTAGAGGTGTTTCTAAGAAAGACTGTATGGCTGAAAAGGTACAACACATCGTGTCACAACTTTGCCGCTCTATATTAGCAGCTCCATTTCTGTAAGCGTCGCCTTCATTTGCTGGCGTAGTTCACTAGAGGCTTCACACAGCGGTAAACGGCAGCTTCCTATATCCCATCCTTGAAGCGCTAGAGCCACCTTAAGGGGAACGGGGCTGGTCACCGAAAACAACGCTTTGAACAGCGGAAACAACTCTAGGTGGATGGCAGCTGCTTGCCTGACTTGACCTGTTTCAAACGCTTGAATCATCTTTTGGAGGCGATCACCGACCAGATGGCTGGCAACGCTCACTACCCCTACAGCCCCTACTGAGAGCATTGGCAAGGTTAGAGAATCATCTCCAGAATAGATCTCGAAACCTGCCGGGCTTAGTCGACTAATTTGGCTGACTTGATCAAGGTTCCCACTTGCTTCTTTAATAGCAACCACATTTGGTATGTTAGCCAACCGAATTGCTGTTTCGTGTAGTAGATTGCAGCTTGTGCGTCCAGGGACATTGTAGAGCATGATTGGCAGGTCGGGTACTGCTTGTGCGATCGCCTCAAAGTGACCATACAACCCCTCCTGAGGTGGTTTGTTGTAGTAAGGCACCACTTGCAGCGATCCATCTAGCCCCAGCTTGTGGGCCTTTTGAGTCGCCTCAATGGCCTCCTTTGTACTGTTCGAGCCTGTTCCCGCAAGTATTTGTGCTTTGCCCCGAACGGCGTGCTGCACCGCTTTAAATAAAGAATACTCTTCATCCCAGCTAAGGGAAGGCGATTCACCTGTGGTTCCACACACCAAAATAGTGTCGGTGCCATGGTCCGCCAGGTGGCTAGCAAACTGCTCGGCTACTTCGTAATTCACCGCTCCGTCAGCTTTGAAGGGGGTTGCCATAGCTGTAAGCACCCGTCCGAATCGGGGCTTTTCCTGATGGCCATTCGCTGAGGTGTCAGCTGAGGTCTCAGTCATACTTCATTCCGTTGATGTGATTGATCTTATCGTTTTTGGTTAGGCGACTATTGGTTAGGCGACTACAGGTGACTTCAGCCAACGTTTGGCTACGACGAGCTCTGCAATTTGCACTGCATTGAGCGCTGCGCCTTTACGAATTTGGTCACCACTTAGCCATAGCTCTACGCCAGTAGGGTTTGAAATATCCTGACGAATACGACCAACGAGAACATCGTCTTTGCCGCTGGCATCCATTGGCATAGGGAAATAATTAGCCTGCCAGTCCTCTACCAGTTCTACACCCGCTGCGGCTTTGATTACGCTTCTGGCCTGGTTCAAATCGAAAGGCTGCTCAAATTCTAGGTTGATAGCTTCGGAATGAGCCCGCAAAACCGGCACACGTATGCAGGTCGCTGATACCTTAAGCGCTGGCTCACTAAATATTTTGCGAGTCTCGTTCACCATTTTCATTTCTTCCTCACAGTAGCCTTGCTCATTGAGCGGCGTGTTGTGAGGGAATAAGTTAAAAGCTAATGGGTACGGAAAGCTCTCCGTCGGTGGGGTTTCCCCTGCAAGGATGGCTTTCGTTTGCTGCTTTACCTCTTCCATTGCCCTAGCACCTGCCCCGCTTGCCGACTGGTAGGTCGCTACGACAATTCGCTGAATGGGCTGAACCTGGTGCAATGGCCAGATGGCGACACCCATTAAGATGGTGGTGCAGTTGGGGTTTGCAATAATACCCTGGTGTGATTCTGCTGCTTCAGGATTCACTTCTGGAACGACCAGCGGCACGGCTTCATCCATCCTAAATGCGCTGGAGTTATCGATCATCAGTGCGCCCGCTGCGACGATGTCTTGGGCCCACTGCTTTGAGGTCGACCCACCCGCAGACGCCAGTACAATATCGATCCCTTGAAAGGCCTCCTTACTGACGGCCTCAACGGCAATATCACGGCCTTTGAACTTAATCAGGTTTCCCGCTGAGCGAGGGGAGGCCAGCAGTTTCAGCGCATTAATGGGAAAGTCACGCTCTTCTAGCAGCTGTAGTAGCTCGGTGCCGACTGCGCCAGTGGCTCCTAAGATGGCGACGTTATAAGAGTTCGGCAAGCAAATATCCTCCTTATTATTAAAGTGAAGTTGTTATTGAAAGATGAAATGAATAGAACTGATTGAGTAGAGCTAAATTAGCTCTTAGTTTTGTGTCGCCTTGTCATGTACTGCGCCAGTGGACCTGAGATTCGCACAGCGGCGTAGACAGCACTTAACAAATAGTTGTGTAGAGAAAATAGCTGTATCTGCCCGTGATCGATGGGTGTTAGCCTACGCAGATAAATGCTGTAACCAATATACCTTAAGTGAAACAGCGTTTTAGATTGTTTTGATATATCTCAGTTGTGTTGGGTGTTTCGCCGCGCGTTTTGTTCGCTGAGGCTAACGATAATGTTGATGCATTGAAGTTTATTCAGAATCAATATGATCGGGTGTATGATTACTAACTGCGATAACCAAAGTATTTCTTTAACCGTATTCTCTACATGAAAGTCACCCAGCAAAATCTGCCCGATAGCCAAGTCGGACTGGAGATCGAAGTTCCCGCCGAACTGTCCAAACAGGGCTATGAAAAAGTGCTGCGGGACTACATGAAGTCGGCAAATATTCCTGGCTTTCGTAAAGGTAAAGTCCCTCGCCAGATTATGATTCAGCGTGTCGGCACCCTGCGACTCAAGGCGGCGGCCCTTGAGGACATGATGCAGACAGTTATCGATAAAGCAATCAAGCAAGAAGACATTGATGCGCTGGGAAACTATCAGCTCACGTCTGATTTTGAAAAGCTCATTGGCGAATACACGCCAGGTGAGCCCTTTACAATCACTGCTTCGGTGGATGTTCCGCCTCGGGTGACTTTGAGCAAGTACAAAGGTTTGTCTGTTCAGGCCGAGGAAATTAAGCCTGACGAGAGCCGAGTAGATGAGACTCTCGAAAGCTATCGGGAAAACCAATCTACACTGGTTCCGGTTGAGGATAGAGCGGCTAAAGAAGGCGATGTCACAGTGGTTGACTTTGTGGGCAAAGCAAAGACTGACGAAGGTGAGCTAGAGGAGTTTGAAGGGGGAAGTGCTCAAGACTTCCAGGTAGAGATCAAAGAAGGGCGATTCATTCCTGGCTTTGTAGAAGGCATCGTCGGTATGAATTTAGAAGAGACAAAGGAAGTAGAGGTTTCTTTTCCCGAAGATTATCCTCAAGCAGAGCTAGCTAGTAAGCCTGCGGTGTTTGAAATCACTTTGAAGGAGCTAAAGGAGCGAGAGCTGCCTGAGCTCGACGATGACTTTGCCGAAGAAGTCAGTGAGTTTGAAACGCTTGAAGAACTCCGTAAGTCTCTAGAAGATCGGTATCAGGAAGAATCGACTGCAGCAACGGATGCCAATATCGAGAAGGCTTTGCTGGATGAACTCGTAGAGCATATCGAAGCCGAAATTCCTAAGACGCTAGTGATGCGTGAAGTCGACTTCATTGTGACTCAGACGGCGATGCAGCTGAGCCGCCAGGGGATAGACCTGGGTAAGTTCTTGACTAAGGACTTGGTTGATAACATGCGTGAGAACGCTAAGCCTGAGGCAGTTGAAAGACTGCGTCGGACGCTGGCGCTAGGTGAGATTGCTAAGCAAGAGTCGATTGCGGTTACGGAAGAGGAAGTAGCAGCGCGCACCGAAGAGATGATGGCTGAAGTGGAGGACCCTTCACAGGTGGATCCAGAACGACTAGACCAAGTTGTGAACGAAGACCTGCTGAAAGAAAAAATTCTGGCTTGGCTGAAGGAAAACTGTGAGGTAGAGCTAGTGCCAGAGGGCTCTTTGACGCCTGAAGAGCCTGAGGCGTCTGAAGAGGCCGCAGATGCAGAGACGGACGGAGCAGATGAGCCAGAAGCCGAAGCTGTTGATGTCGAGGTTGTGAAAGACTAACGGTAAAGCGAGTACGGTTTTCCCAAGATGTCGAATGGGGGATGACTTCGCTAGAGTGTTATCGCGTCTTAACTCTAGTTTGGGATGAGATGCGGTACATTAGGCACGTATATAGGCAGCTGCTTCACTTTTTATGGATATATCGAATCACTGGCAACCCTCGCCAAACCTGACAGATCTTCAGTGGGGTAGTCCTTCTACGACTCGCACTTCTACAACCGATAGCGCCCAGAAGGATGCTTACTTGCAGGCGGGTTTTCCAGCTTTTCAATCGGCAACTCGCAGTATGCTGCCGATGGTAGTTGAGCAATCTGGTCGGGGTGAGCGAGCGTTTGATATTTACTCTAGGCTTTTGCGTGAGCGCATCGTGTTTTTGGGTACCCCTGTAATGGATGATGTGGCCGACTCGATTGTGGCTCAGCTTTTGTTTTTGGATGCGGAAGACCCTGAAAAAGACGTACAGCTGTATATCAATTCTCCTGGTGGCTCTGTTACAGCAGGTATGGCTATTTACGACACCATGCAGCAAATTCGCCCTGATGTGGTGACGATTTGTTTTGGTTTGGCTGCTAGCATGGGAGCGTTTTTGCTTTCTGGTGGTGCCAAGGGCAAGCGCATGAGCTTGCCGAGTGCTCGGATTATGATTCACCAGCCTTCGGGCGGTGCGCAGGGACAGTCTGCTGATATTGAGATTCAGGCAAAAGAAATTTTGTACTTGAAGAAGCGGCTCAATGAAATGTTGGCTGAGCATACTGGGCAAGAGATTGACCGGATTGAGGCCGATACTGAGCGGGACTTCTTTATGTCTGCTGAGGAAGCTAAGGACTATGGCTTGATCGATCAAGTCGTGACAAAGCAAATGCTCTCTGATACAAAGCTGACTGCGGTAGGGTAACGGTTATGTCAAAGTACGACTCCCATTTGAAGTGCTCGTTTTGCGGTAAGTCGCAAGAGCAAGTGCGAAAGCTGATTGCAGGGCCTGGGGTCTACGTATGCGATGAGTGTGTGGATTTATGTAACGAAATTTTGGATGAAGAGCTATTTGATTCCAACTCTTCGGTTGCTTCGCCTGCGCCTCGTCGTGAGCAGATGCCGGAACGTAGGCGCAAGTCTCCGTCTCCGATTTCACTGAATCAAATTCCGAAGCCTCGTGAAATTAAGTCTTACTTAGATGAGCATGTGATTGGTCAAGATGAGGCCAAGAAGGTTTTGTCTGTAGCCGTTTACAACCATTACAAAAGATTGAGCTTTGTGCAGTCTGAGGACGAAGTAGACGAAGACGATATCGAGCTGCAAAAGTCTAATATTTTGCTGATTGGGCCGACGGGCTGCGGTAAAACTCTACTGGCTCAAACGCTGGCGGCTATTTTGGAGGTTCCGTTTGCAGTAGCAGACGCTACGACGCTTACAGAAGCTGGCTACGTCGGTGAAGATGTCGAAAATATTTTGCTGCGGTTGCTCCAAGTAGCCGACTTAGATGTAGACGAAGCTCAGCGTGGCATCATCTACATTGATGAAATTGACAAAATTGCGCGCAAGAGTGAAAACCCTTCGATTACCCGTGATGTATCGGGTGAGGGCGTTCAGCAGGCGCTGCTGAAGATGCTGGAAGGCACGGTTGCAAATGTGCCCCCTCAGGGTGGACGTAAGCATCCCTATCAAGACTGTATTCAGATTGATACGCGCAACATTTTGTTTGTTTGTGGTGGTGCGTTTGTCGGGCTCGACAAGATTGTGGAGCAGCGAATTGGTAAGAAGTCGATGGGCTTCGTTCAGCCGGGTAAAGATATTAGCCGGGATGAAAATTCTACGCTGACGCTGCAAGATTTGGAGCCAGATGACATTGTGAAGTTTGGGATGATTCCTGAATTTATCGGACGTATTCCAGCGATTTCGATTGTGGAACCGCTCGATGAGAAGACGCTGGTTTCTATTCTCACTGAGCCAAAGAACGCTTTGGTAAAGCAGTTTAAGAAGCTGATGCGGATGGATAATGTGGATCTGGATTTTGAGCCAGATGCGATTCGAGCGATCGCAAAAGAAGCCTTCAATCGCAAAACGGGCGCTCGTGCCCTGCGCAGCATCATCGAAGAAATCATGCTCGACGTCATGTACGAGCTACCCTCACGTGACGATGTTAAGCACTGCGTCATCACCCGTGAAATGGTAGAAAATCGGTCGACTGCTGATTTGCTAGTACATCCTTCTTCTATTCCTGAACCTGAGTCTGCCTAGCTTGGTTTGCGTAGATTGCATAAATGCTTTTAAGCTTTATGTCTTCACGTAGCGATGCCTTTCGTTCATTTCTATAATTTTCAACAGAAGAAAAATATAGGTGAACTGCAACGATGCC
This sequence comes from Phormidesmis sp., assembly GCA_050042985.1. Lineage (GTDB taxonomy): Bacteria > Cyanobacteriota > Cyanobacteriia > Phormidesmidales > Phormidesmidaceae > Phormidesmis. The sequence goes on from JBHJIY010000167.1 coordinate 27,283, forward strand.
CTACGTTAGCGTGAACGGCGTTGATCATTACTACGAATGGATTTCCACTCAAGACCATCCTGGCAACTACGAGAAGCCGGTGATGGTCTTTTTGCATGGGTGGGCGGGGTCTGCGAGATATTGGAGAGCTACTGCTGAGGCGATCGCAGACAAATTCGATTGCCTGCTATACGACCAGAGAGGATTTGGCCGCTCAAAGCCAAACACCCCCGAACAGCTCGCCGCCGACCCTTCCCTCAACACCCTAGAGAGTTTTGCCGAAGACCTAAACATTTTCCTAGACGAGCTAAACCTCACACAGCCCGTCTACATGAACGCTCACTCCATGGGCGGCTCTATCGGTCTATATTTTCTAGACCGCTATCCAGAGCGCGTAAAGAAAGCCATCCTCACCTGCAACGGCAGCTTTCCCTATCAAAAGTGGGCCTTCGAAGCCTTCTATCTCTTCGGTGGCTACGTCGTCGCCTTCCGCCCAAAATGGCTAGATAAAATTCCTTTTGCTCCACAGATGTTCATGCAGCGCTTCCTAAAAGGTTCCATCCCACTAGAAGAGAAAAAAGCATTCCTCGCTGACTTCTTAATGGCCGATCATTCAGCCGCGCTTGGCACGCTCAAAGCCGCTGTGAGTAAGCACGCCACCGAAGCCATGCCCGCCGCCTTCTCATCACTAAAAGTGCCGACGCTGATGGTCTCCGGCGAATACGACAAAATCACCCCTGCAAAGCTAGGCAAAGAAGCCGCAGAAATGAGTGACAACATTGAATACGTGCTCATGCCCGATACAGCGCACTTCCCAATGATGGAAGATGCTGAGAGCTATCTAGAGATCACGAATTCTTTTTTGGTAGATGTAGAAGCTCCAGTGGCTGTCTAACTGACGGGTGCTTCCTTACTAGATTCTGCATAGGTGGCTGGGCTTTCAGCAGCTGAGTAAACTAGCTCTTTTTCAGATGCTGACTGTCGCTCCTCATCTGCTAGGAATTCTTCAGCGTTCTCAATCGTTTTAATTGTGTTTCGCTCGCTTAGAAGACACACAAGGTACTGATTCAAGCTGACACCTTCTTTCTTTGCGTTCTCAGCGAGTCTTTGGTGCAGATATTTCGGCATTCTCAGCATTGTTTTTCCGCTGTAGGTAGCCATCGTATGCGGTAAAGGAATTGGGTCCCCATACTCGTGTGCAACCTCAAGCCACAGTTCTTTGGCTTCTGCAATCATTTCGTAGGCTTCTTCTAGCGTTTCACCCTGGCTCATGCAGCCAGGTAAATCTTTGACCATTACTGTAAATCCGCCAACTTCTTCCGGATAGAACGTAATGGGATAATCCAATGATAAATAATAGCTGAGTGGCTTTCTTTCAGTTCCCTTTGCGCTGTTCATACCATTCCTTTAGTTTGAGGAGTTCAACGGTTTCTTTTACGTAAGACTTTTTAACTGTTTTCCTGTGTTTGACCGGAATTACTTGAATGCGTCCATCTTCGTGTCTGAATGTGTGATGGCTTCCTCTGATTCTGACTTCAAGAAATCCGAACTTGGATAAGACTTTCTTTGTATCTGAGAAAGGATACTCACCTGAATCAGCCAGCAGTGATGCGATTAGTTTTTCTAGCTTTGACATTTATTTTCGTTGCTACATTCGTCATTTTGTTTACTCAGCTAGATACGCATACTGACGTAGATGATATCGCATGTAGTATCACGCGTGTTTCCTGAATATTAAAACGCCCTCACAAACAGGCTAGAAGTGAGGGCGTTTTAATATTTGGAAGGCGTTAGTAAGTCTTAGTCAAGACCTAGTTCACGTTTGAGTAGTCCAATCGACTTCTCTCCAATGTAATTTTCGCAACGGATGATTTCCGGTGGACGGATGATGTCGTTGCGGGCGGCGAGGAGGGCTTCTTTGATGGCTGGGTAGCTTGCTGTGTCCAAGGCAACGATGGTTTGGGCGCTGCGGACGACGGCGCTGAGCTTTTGCGTGTCTTCTGTCTGTGCGGTCATGACGAGGATGTCGTCGCCGCGTAGGCTGTATGAGAGGACTTCGGCGATGCGAATGATGCCAGTGCTAAGGCTAACGAGGCCGAGACAGGTGTCTTTTGGTAAGTTTTTGAGTAGCTCGCGCTCTTTGGCGTAGTCGTAGATGTCGATGGGGACGACGCGGACGGATTTGGGGGCTGCGATCGCCTCCGCCTCATTAATAAAATATCGACTCGTAACCACTGTGCCTGAGCGGGTCTGTGCTAACACCTGATCCAGTTCTTCCAACGGCACTAGCTGTACAGGAATCTTCAGTGCCTGCTCTAGCTCACGCACCATCAGCTCACCCGCACCATCTTCCTTTTGAATAGTGACAAGCACTCTAGCACTACAGCGCAATCGCCAGTCAACTTCGGTCATGAATAGTTCGCGGGCCTGATGCAGTGAGCACCCCTGACGCAGTAGCTCGTCTAAGCTGTTTTCTACCAGCTCTTGAGCCTTTGGAAACTTATCTAATAGTGGCGAGCCGGGTTTGACAATTTCGGTAGTACCCTCAGCTCGCACGTAAATACCGGAGCCGGGCATGGCTTCTACTACGCCTGCGTCTTCTAGCTGGCGGTATACCTTGCTAATGGTGTTGCGGTGCAGCCCCGTTTGCATGGCCAGCTGACGGGTGCTGGGTAAGCGATATCCAGGTGGATATTGGCGCGATGCGATCGCAAACCAAATTTGGTCATAAAGCTGAGTCGATGCCGGTATTTCGCTATCGGTTTGAATATGGAACTGAACCACGTTAACGCGCCCCCCCTACGGCAAAGTGGATTAATGTGTACACCCTCCTAAGCTGTTAAGGAGCGCTCGCTATTAATCCAACGAAATTTTAATACAGTTTGTCTCTTAGCGTTGACCTCATAAAAACTGTTAACAAGCTGAGGTATTGAGCCTTGGCTGGACAACGTTCATAGATGAATCAACAGGCAGTGTGCCAATTTAACGCTACCTAGACATTAGTCGGGAATTAGCGCTTCGTGGGCAGTGAGTCGTTTATTTGCCAGTTTGCTCAATAATTCTTGATGTATAGAGTGCTTTATTTACTAGGGGCTCTCCGTATTTGTTGTTAAGTCGTGGGTCATATCTGCGCAAACCATCAATAACCCTATATATTTGAAAAACTATTATTTATTTCGACCAAGGAGATTTCTCCGTTGTTTTCAGCCGAAGATTTCGCAAAAGCTCTAGAGCAGCAAGATTACGAGTTCTCACGTGGCAGCGTGGTGACCGGTAAAGTGGAAACCCATGAAAGCGACGGAGCTTACGTCGATATTGGTGGCAAGTCGGCAGCCTTCTTGCCTTTAAAGGAAGCGTCTATCGAGCCAGATTTTGTGCTGGAAGAGTCTTTGCCCATCGGTACAGAGCGCAAGTTCTTGATTGTGCGTGACCAGGACGCTGACGGTCAGATGGTGATTTCTATCCGGGCGATGGAAATTAAGGAGCTATGGGAGAAGCTGCGGGAGCGCGAAGACAACGGCGACGTGCTGGAAGTGACAATTTCTGGCAGTAATAAAGGTGGTGTGACTGCCGATGTGAGTGGTCTGCGCGCGTTTATTCCTCGGTCTCACCTTGCTCGCCGTGTAGAGGATCTCGATTCCTTAATGGGTCAAACTGCGACGGTGGCTTTTCTAGAAGTCGATGAAGAGAAAAATAAGCTGCTGCTTTCTGAGCGAGTTGCTGCACGGGCTGTGGCGATGAGCAGCTTGACGAAAGGTGAGTTGATTGAAGGAACGATTGCTTCTCTGAAACCTTTTGGTGCGTTTGTAGATTTTGGTGGAGCTTCAGGACTATTACACATAAAGCAAATTAGTAAGAGCTATATTTCTGCTTTGGGTGATGTATTTAAGGTGGGCGATCCTATTAAGGCGATTGTTTTGAATATTGATGATGAGCGGGGTCGGATTGCGCTTTCTACTCAGGTGCTAGAGAAGTATCCTGGTGAGATACTAAAGGAAATGCCGACGATGATGGCTGAGGCAGAAGAGCGGGCAAAGCACGTTGCTAATACGCTGGCACAAGCCGACAATTAAACCCACTGTTCAACCCACCGTGAAATTGAAATATGGGTAGTGTTTGGGAGCTGGATTTTTACTCCAGACCAGTTTTAGATGAACGAAATAAAAAGCGCTGGGAAGTGCTGATTTGCGAGGGATTGCAGTCAGTAGAAGATGACCCTGAGCAGCTGTTTCGATACAGCAAATATGTGTCGAATAGTGAGGTGAATTCGGAGACGCTGAAGGGCGCGATTGAGGAGGCGATCGCACTCTCAACCTCTCAATCCAAGGTAGCGCCCACCAAAATTCGCTATTTCCGTTATCAAATGCAGAATATGATCAAGCGAGCCTGCGAGGAAGTGGGCTTGCTATCGTATCCTAGCCGCCGAACGCTGTCGCTTCAGCAGTGGCTGGAAGACCGTCAGGAAAATGTTTATCCGAATGAGCCGGGTTATAAAGCTTCGGTTTCCGCCTCGACTGCGAAGCCTTTGGAAGTTGTGAGTCCTTTGCCAGACGCTTTGCGAGGACAAAAATGGGCTTTGGTGAGCTTGCCTGCTAAGGATTTTGCTGAGATGGGTGAGTGGGATGTGGGGTTTGGCGAGGCCTTTTCTCCTGAGATTGTCGGTGTCGAGTCCGAGACACCTATTCCTGGCTACATTATTTACTCTACTCGGGCGACGCCTCTGGCTGCGTGGATGTCTGGGCTGGAGATTGCCTGTGTGCGCGCCGGTCGTGAAGAGACAACGAATTACGTGTCTAAAAATACGGATACGGCTCGGATGCTGATGGATACAGGCACGACTGAAACTTGGCTGCTGGCAGACTTGGTTGGCGCAGAAACTCAAGCCGAAGGCGAGCGTTTTGAGCAGGGTAAGCAAGCTGCGAATGGTGTGCACTTTATTGCGGTGCAAGAGAATCCTGATTCGGAATCTTTCGCGGGGATGTGGCTGATGCAGTCGCGGGAGTTTGGATAGGTGGGTGTGTCTGATGAAATGAGGCGCTACCGTGCGCAGCGGGCTTGGCTGGAAACGCTTGATCGCTACGGCTTGAAGACGGTTTTGATGTATGGGCTTTTGAGTGCGATCGCGCTCATTATGCTCCTACCCCTTCTCTGGCTGGTAAGCACCTCGTTCAAAGGCCCCATGGAGAACCTTTTCCAGTTTCCGCCTCAGTTCTTCCCTGAATCCCCTACCTTTGCCAACTTCGCCAAAGTCTGGGAAACGAGTCCCTTTGGTCGCTATTTTTTCAACAGCACTCTGATTGCAGTCGTTACAGTCGCATTGAATCTATTGCTGTGTTCACTGGCAGCTTATCCACTGGCACGGCTGAACTTTAAGGGACGAGAACTCCTTTTCTCCTTGGTCGTTTCCACCATCCTTATTCCTTTTCAAATCGTCATGATTCCGCTGTACATCCTCACCGTACGGCTGGGCCTCACTAACACTTATCTGGGCGTAATTTTTCCTTCTATCGCCTCGGCCTTCGGCATTTTTCTCATGCGCCAAGCCTTTCAGTCGGTGCCAAAAGAGCTAGAAGAAGCAGCCCGCATCGACGGCTGCACAGAGCTAGGCATCTGGTGGCACATCATGATTCCGTCCGTCCGTCCGGCGCTAGTCACCCTCGCAATTTTCGTCTTCATCGGCTCATGGAGCGACTTCCTTTGGCCCTTGCTGATTCTAGACCGACCCGAATATTACACATTGCCGTTAGGTGTTGCGCGACTAGCCGGCAGCTTTTCCCTAGATTGGCGATTGATCGCAGCAGGTTCAGTCATCTCAATTGTCCCGATTATTCTGTTCTTCGTAGCGGCGCAGCGTTATATCGTGCCTTCTGAGGCCGGTAGCGGTGTAAAGGGTTGAATTAGTAGGCGTTCTCGATTGGCTGTTATAGCTTTAAATAATAAGAATTCGTTTTTGTGGTCACTCATTATGGATTACGACAAAATTATTACGATTGAGCCCGGTAAGCGTAGCGGAAAGCCATGCATACGAGGGCTGCGAATTACGGTTTCCGACATTTTGGAATATCTAGCTGGTGGGATGACAGAATCAGAAATTCTGGAAGATTTTTCTGAACTAACCTCTAATGACATCAGGGCTTGCTTATCTTTTGCTGCTGATCGTGAAAGGAAACTATTTGTGGCTGCTTCGTGAAATTGCTGCTAGATGAAAACTTGTCGGATCGGATTATGGCTAAGGTCACAGACTTGTACCCGAAATCTGAACATGTAAAGTCGCTCGCTCTAACTAACACCGATGATGCTTTGATTTGGCAGTACGCGAAGGCGAATGGCTTTACGATTGTTTCTAAAGATGCCGATTTTTATCAGCGCAGTTTGTTGTATGGTCATCCGCCAAAATTTATTTACCTGCGAATTGGCAATAGTCCAACTTCTAACATCATCCAAGTTCTTAGAGAGAACTACGAAGTAATTGTTGAATTTGAACGCAGTGAGGCAGAAAGCGTCTTAGTGCTGGCATAGATGGTGGTTCTTAGGCTAGAAAAAACACTAGGATGACGACTGTTCTGCGCTACCTTAGCTAGAGAATGCAGAAGAATGGCGGCGCTATGCAGAGTTTGCGTGGGTTTGGTGACTGGCTAAAAGGTGGGCTGAAGCTTCCCTGGGGAGCACTGGCGAAGCAAACGATAGATGCCACAAAGGCGACGGCTGATCTGAGTCAGACTTGGCAGGAAGCGGCACCGAAGCTCGCAGCGCTGAAAGATTTAGACCGGCTGGATTCATTTTTTAAGGCGTTTGAGTCGCCTGTGGGGAAGTTGGCGGGTGCAGGGTGGCCGTTCGCGGCGGTGGGGGTTGAGCTGCTGAAGCTGTATTTTGATGTGACGAAGGTGGAGCCGACTTTGGAGAGTTCGGTTGCGATCGCAGTCCAACTAGCCTACTTAGAAAGCTTGACCAGCGTTTTGGACCGAGCGGACAACGAAACGCAGGCTCGGCTGGCGACAACGACGCTGGTGGCAGTGTTTGAGCGGCAGCTGAAAAGAGCAGAGACGGTGACGCTGAGTAAGACGCGGGCGAAGCGTACGCTGACACAGCTGAGAAATTCTGAGTTAGTAGAGGCGTTTGATGAAGCGCTGAGTGAGTTGCTGAGTGAGGCAGGTTTAGTCGACTGGCAAGTGAAGGTGCTGGTAGATCAGATGGCTTGGGGAATGCCGAAGTATTTTTATGGGGTGGTGCCAGAGCTGAAGGAGGCGGTGGAGCCGCTGGCTGAGTTTTTGCGCTCGGATGGGCTGCGAATTGAGGAGAAGTTTGGCAGTGTTGAAGACTATCTAGAAGAGAAGATTTTGCCGCTGCCAGGGCAGAAGGTGTTTGATGAGACGACGGTAAGTTTTGGCAATTTGTATGTGCCGTTGAGGGTGCAGCCGCTAGATATCAGCGGTGAGGAAACGGAAGACTCTCCAGTCGGTATTCATGCTTGGGCAGTGAAGCTGTTGGAGCAGGCAGAGCCGCGTCAGGTGGGCTTTATTGAAGGAGAAGCGGGGCGTGGTAAGTCGGTGTTTTGTCGCATGTTTGCGGCAGCGGTGCATTTGGAGCTGTACCCAACGTTTATCCCGATCTTGATTCGGCTGCGGGATGTCAGAAAGCTAGAAAGCAACCTGACGCAGACGCTGGAAACGCATCTGCAAGATTTGGATTTTGTGACGAGTGATGGGGGATGGCTCACGGATGAAAATACGCGCTTTTTGCTGATTTTTGATGGGTTCGATGAACTGTTGCTTCAAGGGCGGGAGAGTGGTGGCCTAAAGGAGCTGATTCAGCAGCTGGGCGATTTTCAAAAGAACAGTCATCATCAGTGCTTGGTGACGGGGCGACCGTTGGCGCTGCAAGGGGTGGATCGGATGCTGAGCCAAACGAAGAATTTGCAGCGGGTACGGCTAGAGCCGATGGGAAATGCCGAGAGAACGGAGTGGCTGGGTAACTGGGCGAAGCTGTTTGGCGAGGCAGAAGCAAAGGCCTTTGGTGAATTTGTAACGGCTTGCCCCGCAGATATTGGTAATAAGTTAGCGCGGGAGCTACTGCTGCTGTATTTGCTGGGGCGATTGCATCGTGAGGGGCAGCTAAATGCGCAAATGTTTGCTGATGCGAAAGGGATGCAGGCGAAGGTTCGCGTGTATGACGAAGCTGTGAAATGGGTGTTAGAGCGGCAGCGGCAGGATTTGAATGAGCGGGTTTCTGGATTGGAGACAGAAGATTTACGACAGGTGTTGCGGGAGGCGGCGCTGTGTGTGATGCAGTCTGGGAATGAGACGGCGCAGCTGACGATGCTGAAAGGACGGTTTACGGATAGTGCAAATCCAGTGGCTGAACTGCTGAAGGAGGCGCAAAAAGAGACTGAAAAAGTGGAAGATAAAGCGCTCAACAACTTACTGACTGCTTTTTACCTGCGGCCGGGAGAGGGAGATCGCACCGGATCGGTAGAGTTTGCTCACAAAAGCTTTGGTGAGTTTTTGTTTGCAGAGCGTCTACAGGTGGCGTTTGACGATTGGACGGAGCTGGATAATCGGGGCCGGCCACGCATGGGCGAGGCTGAGGTGGCTCGGCGGGTTTATGACTTGCTAGGTTACGGAGCGCTGACGGTTGAAGTGGTTGACTATCTCAAGGAAAAATTGTTTTCTTCGGTGTCTTCTGTAGATAGCTTGGTGCCTCTATTTCAGCGGCTAAGACAGTTTTATGAGGACTGGTGCAGAGGGGTTTTTATGGATAGTTCGCCGAGTGAAAACTGGCCTCAGATCAAAATGATGCAGTTGAAGGCCGCAGAGATTGATACGGGACTGAGGCAAGTCGATATACATACGGGAATGAATGTGTTGCTGTTGCTGTTTGTATTGCATGGATATGGTCAGCAGCAGGCGAATGAAGACGATAAGTTGCCACTGCACTTTCATCCCTGTAGTGATTTGGACTTGAATGTGATGGACAATGGGAAGTTGCTACGCACGATGGGATATAGCCAGCTGGTTCGCTTGGATTACTTTACGTCATTGGTTGGGAGTCATCTCAGCGCTGCGGACTTCAGGTCTGCGGACCTCAGGTCTGCGGACCTGAGCGCTGCGAACCTGAGCGCTGCGAACCTGAGCGCTGCGGACCTGAGCGCTGCGGACCTGAGCTCTGCGGACCTGCGCTCTGCGGACCTGAGCGCTGCGAACCTAAGCGCTGCGGACCTCAGCGCTGCGAACATCAGCGCTGCGGACCTCAGCTCAGCGAACCTCAGTTATGTGGACATCCGCGAAGCAAACCTCAGCTCAGCAAATCTCCGCGAAGCAAACCTCCACTCATCGAATCTCATCTCAGAGAAACTCAGCACAGAAAATCTCAACTCAAAAACCCTAAGATCTG
>JBHJIY010000168.1:0-27150 GCA_050042985.1 Phormidesmis sp.
TAGTCGTCCCTGAAAAACTACTCAAGGCCAAGCTATATATGTAATTCAGGTTGAAAATAGCAGGCTAGAATTACCAGATAAGCCACCCTCGTCAGAAAAAGCTTGCAAAATGAAGCCATCCTCATCAGCCTCAAATACCGACTTGCCACTATCAGCCCTGGCCCGTCAGCTGAACCTAAAGCATCCGCTGGTGCAACTGGCTGAAACGATAGCCTGGCAGTCGTTTGAGGAAAAGTTCGGGCGGGTCGCCAAGTCCAGCGGTGGGCGACCCGCCTTACCCACGCAGTTGATGGTGGGCCTGCACTACCTGAAAGCGCTGTACGACGAAAGCGACGAGAGCGTAGTCGCCAAGTGGGTAGAGAATCCGTACTGGCAGTATTTCTGTGGGGAGGAGGAATTTCAACATGACTTTCCGTGCCATCCAACGAGTCTAGTGAAGTGGCGAAAGCAGATTGGCGTAGACGGATTTGAACAATTGCTCGGACAAATTATTCAAACGGCGATGCGCACAGCTGTGATGAAACCGAAAGAGATTGAACGAGTGAATGTAGACACCACAGTGCAAGAGAAAGCAGTGGCTTTCCCGACCGATGCGAGACTTTACAATCAAGCCAGAATAACCTTAGTTCGAGAGGCTAGAAAGAGAGGGGTTAAATTACGTCAGAGCTATGTGAGAGTTGGGAAGTACGCCTTCTTCAAACAAAGTCGTTATCGAGTTGCTCGGCAGCTCAAACGAGCGAGAAAGCATACGCGAAAACTGCGTACCTACTTGGGTCGTGTGATTCGAGATATTGAACGAAAGCTACCGCAGCCAGATGCAGAAATGGCAGTGTTGTTGAACCGAGCAAAGCAGATTAAACAACAAAAGAAAAGTGACTCTAACAAGGTCTACAGCATGCACGCACCTGAGGTCGAATGCATCGCCAAAGGCAAAGTTCACAAGCGCTACGAGTTCGGATGCAAAGTGGTGCTTGTGACGACCAGTGCCAGCAATTGGATTGTGGGTGCTGATGCCGTTCACGGCAATCCCTACGACGGCGCTACCCTCAGCGATGTGATTGAACAGACGAGCCGACTGACCGACGTCGCACCTAAGCAAGCAGCTGTGGATAAAGGCTTTCGAGGCACAAAGCATCACCCGGATGGTCTACAGGTGCTAGTCGCAGGCACTCGCAAGTTTACAGGGGTGCTCAAACGCTTGGTTAAGCGGCGCAGCGCCATTGAGCCAGTCATTGGCCATCTAAAGCATGACCATGCGCTAGGGCGCAACTTCCTCAGAGGAACGCAGGGTGACCGCATCAACGCATTGCTGACTGCCTGCGGCTTCAACCTCCGCAAGCTCTATCGTTGCTGCCTTGATGCGGCAGGCGATTTCGCGCTGGCATAGCCCCCGCTGTCGCCGATGGCACAGCCCGCTGAGAGCGATGGCACAGCCCGCTGAGAGCGATCGCGTAGAGCTGAGTCGGGTTTTTCAGGGACGACTAGTTAGCACCCCGATGGACCAGCTTATCTAGGTCGCCAGGGTCGACGTCGTAGGCTGCACCGAACCCCACGACGAATCGTCCACCGTGAGGGGTGAGCTGAAAAATGCGAAAGTCTGGCAGGCCAATCATGACTTCGACGATATTGCCAAATCGATTGGCAAATTGCTGAGTGATCGCATCCCATTGCTCACTGCCTCTTGCGAGCAAGACGCCGCTACAGTCGTAGCTGAGCCGTTTTCGAGCAAAGAGCTGAAGCGTTTTAGCTTCGTCCTCGATGAACAGAACGCTGGCTTTGCTGTTGGCGCTTAGATTTTGAGTGTGGGTAGAAAGCCCGCTGACGAACACATATATGTTTCGATCGTCGTCAACGATGCAGGGGGCGTAGCTAGCTTGGGGGAGCCCATCAGCGCTGACAGTTCCTAAGATAATGCTGCCAAACTGGCTAGGGAATGTTTGGTAGGTTTTCTGTACAGATGCTTTTTTGGCGGCGTCTTCCATGGAAAATAAGCCCTACTGTAAGGGACGTCGAGGCGAGCTATACAACAAAGATACCTTTATTGCTAGCGATTTTATGTAGAAGTGCTAGGTTGACTGGTGAATTTTGGGCCAACTTAGAGGTTTCCTCTTGCGATCGCACAGTAGCTGTCAAATACAGTAGCCATCAAACATTGTGTTCAAAGTCGTCCATAGAAAACTCAGTACCTTCGCAAGCTGTGACGCTGGGGTCTAGATCAGAGGAGTCTGAGGCTCCGAGAGAGCATGTATGTGAATTGTGTTCAGATATTGAGCAAGCTCAATAGATCATCCAATGGGCAGTGATCTGAGTCCACGCTTACTGTTATTGTATAGAAATATTACATTTATATTTCTATACAAACCAATTTAAGCGTTTTCGTCTCTTTCTCAAATACAGATTCTCCTGATTCATGACTGCCCGCTCTTTTTCTGCTGCTCTGATTAGAGAATCTTTTGTCTCTATTTCGCTTTCTATATCTATTGTGTTGATGTGGCTGGCGACTGCTTACTTCAGCCTATTTGACTTGCCAGATGCCAGCGTGATGCCTGTGGTTGGTGTCCTTGGAGTGATTGTCGCTCGGTCCTTTTTGCACACGGGGCTATTCATTGTGGCCCACGATGCCATGCATGGGACACTGGCTCCTGCGTATCCTCGTCTGAACGACCGGCTCGGAAAAATCATTCTGTGGGTTTACAGCTTTCTGTCCTTCGACCAGATGCAGGCTTGTCACCATCAGCATCACCGCACGCCTGCGCAGGCCAGTGATCCGGATTTTTATCCAGGTAGCTTTTGGCCTTGGTATTTCCAGTTTATGCGTACTTATATTAAGGGGGGGCAAGGCTGGACAATCTTCTGGGGGATGTCTGCTTTTTTCTATCCGCTGGTGTTAGTGCTGCATGTGCCTATGCTCAACGCTGTTTTGTTTTGGTTGTTGCCCCAAGGCCTTAGCTCGTTGCAGCTTTTTTACTTTGGTACTTATCTGCCGCACAAGCGGCCACTGGGTGGCCACACGAATGGGCACCGAGCCAACAGCTCCAATGCTTCAACGCTGGTGTCGTTTTTGAGCTGCTACCACTTCGATTATCATTGGGAGCACCACCAGTATCCACATCTGCCGTGGTACAAGCTGCCGTCCATGCATCAGCCATAGCAGCTTTTCAAGCCCAAAAGTAATACACAAACATTAGGAGCATTGTGATGTCTTTATTTTCTTTCTCTGGGACACCGCCGACAGATTTAGGAGTTACGAATGGTCGGCTCAAAAGTTGTCCAGATACGCCTAACTGTGTTTGTTCTCAAGCCTCTGAAAGCGACAAGGAGCATGTGATTGCAGCCTTTAGCTACACGGGCTCGGCGAGCGATGCGATCGCGCGTCTAAAACAGATTATTGAAGCAATGGAACGCTCTACTATCAACACCGTTTCAGACGATTATCTGTACGCGGAGTTTTCAAGTAAGCTCATGGGTTTTGTCGATGATGTAGAGTTTTACGCGGTGCCGGGTAAATCTGTTATTGAGACCCGTAGTGCAGCTAGATTGGGCAAGTCTGATTTGGGCGTGAACCGTAAGCGAACTGAAGAGATTCGAGCCCAGTTTGAAGCGGGCTGATGGCGCGATAGTAGACGTGATCGCTCGCATCACAGCTACTGCTACTGTGGCCGATGCTATTACCAATTGCGAGCCCCTCGCTGTAAAGCGACTATGAAAGTTGCACATCGCCTGGTTCGACGGGGCACTAGAGCTGTAGGATGTATGGGAATTTCGTCCTATAGCTATCTGGCAAAATACCGATGGTAGATACTATCGCAGCAGACCTTTCAGCCCTTCTTCCTGCTCTAACAGAAGAAGAGCCGAAAGGAGAAAACTCAGCACCGCGCCCTATTAGCGATCGGCTAAGGCGCAAAAGCGGCTCCGAGTTTATATTGGCTGCTATTGACATTGGCACCAACTCTATCCACATGGTAATTGCCAGCATCGATCCGTCTTTGCCCTCGTTTAATATTATCGGTAAAGAAAAAGATACGGTGCGCTTAGGAGATTTTTGCGAGGCTACGGGCGACCTGACTGAGGAGGCCATGGCTCGCGGTGTGGATTCTCTGAAGCGGTGTCTGCAAATTGCCCATAGCTTTAATGCCGATGACATTGTTGCTGTGGCCACTAGCGCTGTGAGAGAGGCTGGGAACGGGCAAGCCTTTATCGAGCGTGTGAAGCAAGAAGTTGGGCTGTCTATTAATCTGATCGCCGGCGAGGAAGAGGCTCGGCGGATTTATCTGGGCGTAATTTCTGGCATGGAGCTGAAGGGTAAGCCTCACGCCATTATTGATATTGGCGGTGGCTCTACTGAGATTATTTTGGGTCGAGGCGGTCCGCACGATTTTTTGAGCAGCAGTAAAGTGGGTGCTGTCCGTCTGACTTCTCGGTTTATTACGACCGATCCACTCAGCAAAAAAGAATATGAATATTTGCAGGCTTATGTGCGTGGTGTATTGGAGCCTACGACCGATTCGCTAAAGCGGAAGCTCGCAAAAACCACTGGCAACCTTACTGGTAATCTCACCCGTACTCAAGTGCCGCTGAAGCTGATTGGCACGTCGGGCACGATTGAGTGTTTGGCGATTTTGGTGGCGATGGATAAAACAGGCGCGGAGCCAGATCCTATCAACGGCTATCGCCTGACCTACGACGAGCTGACCAAGTGGCTAGGGCGGCTGCGGAAGATGAGCTATGCCGAACGGCTTGAGCTACCGGGAATGTCGGAGCGGCGGGCTGAGATTATTGTGCCTGGGGCCGTGATTTTGCAGACGGCGATGAGTCTGCTCGGGGTAGATCAGCTCAAGATTTGTGAGCGTGCTTTGAGAGAAGGGGTCGTGGTCGATTGGATGCTGACCCACGGTCTGATTGAAGATCGCATGGAGTATCAGGATTCTATTCGCGATCGCTCTGTGCGCAAGCTGTCGCGAAAGTACAAGGCTCATGGTGATGCGGTTGCTGGGTTTGCCGTAGCGCTATTTGACCAAACTCAAGACGTCATACATGATTTAGATCCGCTAGCGCGTGAATATCTCTGGGCGGCAGCTATGCTGCACAACAGTGGCCACTACATTAGCCATTCGGCCCATCACAAGCATTCTTACTACCTCATTCGCAACGGCGGCTTGCTGGGCTTTACCGAAACTGAGGTGGAGATTATCGGCAATATTGCGCGCTATCACCGTAAGAGCCAGCCGAAGCGTCGTCACGAGAATTACAGTAATTTGCCCGGTAAGCACGAGCGCAAGCTAGTCGATCAGCTGAGTGCGATTTTGCGGGTGGCCGTTGCTTTAGATCGGGCTCGGTGTAGTGCGATCGCCAGTGTCACCTCCACTTTCGACATGACAACGCAATCTTTGACCTTGCACCTGACGCCGACTGACCCAACAAATAACTGTGAGCTGGAGCTGTGGAACTTGGAATATAAGAAAGCCTGGTTTGAATCGGTGTTTGAGGTTAGCGTGCAGGCGCAGGTTGCTAGTAGCTGATTCTTCCGTTACCCTTCGTTGTTACGGCACGGGCCAGTTGAAAAAAAGGTCGATAGCCTATTCACCTTCGATAAGCTTGCTCTATTCTTGATTGATCCTTAAAGAGTGTCGCTAAAGCCATGGGTTTCCCAAGAACGGCTAAAAGGCTAAAAGTTCTGCTGATTATTGAGCAGTGCAATCCTGAAGGTGTCTCGGTGCCACTGGTAGGCTACCGTTTTTACAACAGCATTAGTCAGCTAAGCGATACGACTTTGGTGACACATGCGAGGAACAAAGCGAGCCTCGAAAAGATTCATCCTGACCGAGATATTGTTTATCTCTTTGAAAGTGAGCTAAGTCGGCGATATTATAATCTCGCCGCTTTGCTCAGCTGTATAAAAGGAAAGATTATTTGGCCGCTGCGCCTGATGTTAACCTATCCTATCTACGCCGAGTTCAATCACAGCGTGTATACTCACTTTTGCAGTGCAATTGAGCGAGAGCAGTACGATATTGTGCATGCGATTACGCCGATGATGCCGCGCTATCCGGTCAAGGTTGTGAAAGCCTGTAAGACAACGCCTTTTGTCATGGGCCCTGTTAACGGTGGCATTCCCTTTCCAAGAGGGTTTCGGGCTCTGGCCAGACGTGAGTTTTCAGGGTTAAACTTTCTGCGTTGGGTCGGTCGGTCTTTGATTCCAGGCTACCGAGAGACCTATCAACAAGCGGACAAAATCCTGGTCGGCTCAGACTATACGGCAGGGCTGATTCAAGACCTGTTCGAGATTTCGCGTGAGCGGTTAGAGCTGTTGTCTGAGAATGGTCTTACGCCTGCTTTTTTTTCGGCTGGTTTGAGGCGATCGCACCCTCATTCTCATGCCTATTCTCATTCTCATGCCTATTCTACAGAGCGGCCACTGTCACTTTTATTCGTAGGGCGGCTGGTCCCCTACAAGAGTGCCGATATTTTACTAGAGGCAGTGAGTCAGCTGAATGCCTCGCTCCGTGATCGCGTGCGTCTGACGATTGTTGGCAGTGGACCTGAGCGTAGCGAGCTCCAACGGCAGACAGACAGCTTAAAATTGCAAGATGCTGTTCGGTTTACAGGGTGGGTAAGCCATGCTGAAACGATTGATTTCTACCGTCAGGCCGACATATTTTGCTTTCCCTCTCTGCGAGAGTTTGGTGGAGCGGTAGTGCTAGAAGCCATGGCGCATGGGCTGCCTTGTATCGTCGTGAATCACGGCGGTGTAGGAGAATACGTGACAGAGAAAACTGGCTTTAGGATTGAGCCAATATCGCGGGCGTTTATCGTGCGGCAGATCACCGAAAAGATAGAACAGCTGGTCGATAACCCTGTGCTACATGAGCAAATGTCCTATTGTGCAGTGGAAAGAGCACGGGAATTTACCTGGACTGCTAAGGCGAAGAGAATAGTTGCGTTGTACCAAGTGCAGGTGCAGCAGCTAGAGAAGACTCCCGTATCTGTGGGCTAACGATTTCTTCCCTTTTCTATGCCTTATTTTCAGCTGGCCTTGTCTCCAAGAAGTTTTTCAAGATCGCTGAAGAGTCATCTCGTCGCCAAATCATCATTAGCTCGATAGCCGGAGCAAGTTCGTAAAAGGGGCGATAGCAAACGCCTTCTCTCTGGAGCTTTTGCGCGGCTGCCGGCAATATGGCGATGCCAATATGGGCAGATACCAGTCCTAGAATAGTTTGTAGTTGCTCAGCGGTTTGACTAATGCGGGGGATGAAGTTGGCACTGGCACAGAAATCGATGATTTGATCGTACATTTCTGTCGCCAGCGGTCGGCTGACAAGAATGAAGGATTCGTTCATCAGGCTAGTGATCGAGATTCTAGGCTGAATGCTCAGCGGATGACCAATAGGCAGCGCTACGAGCAGTGGTTCTTTCCACACGGTTTGCTTGGCAAGAGCAACGTCGTCGACCGGTGAGCGGACGAAGCCAACGTCTAGCCTGTGCGATTTTAGCCCTTCAATCTGTTCTGTGCTGGTGGCCTCTTGGAAGGCTAGCTCCACAGCGGGATACTCTTGGCGAAAGACTCTGAGCCAAGGTGGCAAGATGCTGTACATCGCTGAGCTAACAAAAGCTACAGACAGTTGCCCGGCTTCTCCTCTAGCTGTGAGCTGGGTCTTTCGCATGGCCAAATCTAGCCGTGCGAGTACCTGCTGTGCCTCCTCTTGCAGTACTTTTCCAGCTTCTGTAAGGCTCACCCGCCGTTTTGTTCGTTCAAATAGTAGAACGCCAAGACCTTTTTCTAATTGCTTGATTTGGGTACTCAGTGGTGGCTGCGCCATGTTCAACAGTTTGGCAGCCCTACCAAAGTGCAGCGTCTTGGCTACAGCCAAAAAGTAGCGCAGTTGGCGTATGTTCATATTTTAAAGGTCCGCATCTGTGAGTTGAGGATTAATACGTTCATCATATCAAAGGCGACTAATAACTGTATTGGACAGCTGGAAAGGGTTTGATTAGGGTGAGAGTAGTCCTTTTTACAGCTTTTTACAGTTTTTTATAGGTGGCCAGTAAGATGTCGATACCCGTTTGGAATGCCGCTGGTTATCAAGACCAGTTTGAGTATGTTTGGCAGTATGGGACGAGTTTGCTTTCGCAGCTAGCGCCACAAGCGGGCGAGCACATTTTGGATGTGGGCTGTGGCACGGGGCAGCTGACGGCGCAGATTGCGGCGAGTGGAGCGATGGTGACAGGGATTGATAGCGATCGCGCCATGATTCAGCAGGCCAGTGCAAACTATCCAAGCATTCCCTTTCGAGTGGCAGATGCTGCCTGTTTTCAGCAGGCAGAGCCGATGGATGCCGTATTTTCTAACGCGGCACTGCACTGGGTGAACGATGCACGCGAAGCGGCACGGTGTATTTCAGCTGCGTTAAAGCCTGATGGACGCTTTGTTGCTGAGTTCGGTGGTGAGGGCAATGTGCAGACCATTTTGACGGCTTTGTCGCAAGTGAGTGGGCGGCAACATCTTAACCCTTGGTACTTTCCGGGTTTGGGTGAGTACGTTGCTCTGCTGGAATCCGCTGGACTCAAAGTTGCTTTTGCACATATCTTTGACCGGCCTACGCCTTTGGGTACTGCCGGTTTGGCTGGCTGGCTCGACATGTTTGGTCAGCGATTTTTTCCGCACTTGTCATCGGCGGAGTGGGCAGATCTCGTGAAGGCCGTTGAGGCCGCTGTGCCACAGCTCTACAAAAGTGAAGGTAAAAGTGAAGGTAAAAGTGAAGGTCCCGAACAAGGCTCAAAAGGCGAATGGATAGCAGACTACCGTCGTTTGCGTGTCATTGCGGTTAAGCAGTGAGCTGGAAGTGTCCTTAGATTTATAGCTTTGTGGCTGGAGTGGCAGATGGAGATAGATGTTGGCGCGATTCTACTGTTTGGTGCAGCCCTGGTTGCTGGCGGAATCAATGCGGTGGCAGGTGGTGGTGGCTTACTCGTATTTCCAGCACTTTTGCTCTCAGGTATCTCTCCTATCAGTGCTAATGCCACAAGCGCGGCTGGCATTTGGATAGGGATGTTGGTAAATAACGTTGCTTACCGCACAGAGCTAAGACCAGTTATGCCGCGACTGGGACCAGTGACTTTGGCAACCTTGTTAGGCGGTGCGTTTGGTGCGTGGTTACTGCTCAATTTTTCGGACGATAGTTTTGCTTTTGTTGTGCCTTATTTGGTAGCACTAGGTACGCTGCTTTTTGCGGTTGCCCCTAGGTTAGCTAAGTTCTCTCGAAGGCCATCTCGTGCTACATCTCAAACGCCACTGGCTGAAATAGTAGAAGCCCCCGCGTTCAATCAACCTGCGCTTCTGCTATTTCAAGGTATCATCTCAATTTACGGTGGATTTTTTGGTGGTGGTGCTGGTATTTTGATGCTCACGCTGCTGAGTTTGACTAACCCTGGTCGACTACAGACGCTCCAAGCTGTGAAAGTATGGCTAGCACTGTGCATCAACGCAGCGGCGCTGAGCTATTTTGTCTTTGCTGATATTATTGACTGGCCCTATGCTGCGCTGGTCGCTGGCGGCACATCGGTAGGCGGATACAGCAGCGTCTACTTTGCAAAAAAAGTTTCTACAGCTTGGCTTAGACGCTTTGTGATTGTGTCTGGTGTGGTTCTGTCTTGTTATTTTTTCATCGTCACATACAGCTGAAACCTAAGATTTTTAGGCTATCTGCTCGAATATCTGATGATGTAGAAGATTGTTTGGATAAGTTGTTGATATGTAGAGGGTTCTCTATAAAAGTTTATCCAGCACTGCTTTCCAATCTTCAAGGCTAGAGCCCGATGAGAGTTCAGTTGCCTCTGCGCCGTTGATGAAAAATGTGGGTGTAGACCATACGCCTCTGATTGTGGCAAAGCGAGCTGGAATGCGGGCTGCTGCGTACACTTCTTTACTGTTCAACAGCGTAAGAAAGCTGTCTTTATCGGTTGATTCAGCCACATTGTCGGCCAGCCAGTGGTGAAATTCTGTTTGTGTTTTGTCTTTCCAGGCTTCATTGGCAAATTCTGCCTGTTGGCTGAAGATGCGGCTGGTGACTTCGATGAACTTTTGGGTGTTGTCGTTTGAGAGTGCGATCGCAGCTTTAGTAGCATCCCAACTCTGACGATGATTCCCCAATGTCATTAGTTGAAATACCCAGCAAACTTGCTCAGGTGAATAGGCCTGCACAACTTGCATTGTATTGTTCCAGCCCCTTTTAGAGAAAGGACATTCCAGATCCAAAAACATTTCTACAGTGACCGGAGCCTCGGCTTTACCAAGACGATAACCACTAGGGCGAGCAGGAATAGGAATAGCCATAACTTGCGCAAATCAACGGTTTTGAACAACTCCTTTATTTTGCCTGATGGCTTGCAATATATCTATGCGATCGCTATGCAGATTGCTCACTCGCTGCTTGGATTAAGCTGCGATACAGCGTAGAAAACTGTAGCTCATCGATGCCGCTTTCATTATTCCAAGTAGCGCTGACACAGAACTTTCCCTCCTCATCGGTTAGCTGTGTCGTAAAGTTCTCCACGCCTGGCTCAGAGCCGCCCTTGTAAGCTACTCTTTGCCAGTCATCAGCATCGACGAGCCCAGGATTGATGCTCATTAGCGGTAAGTCAGCAACGGCGTCCATTGTGCTACATAACTCGCGTGCGCTCATAAACCACTCCACGTCGATTGCCTGGGGTCCGTCGTTAAAAATGCTGACGGTGGGGAGTGGTAAAGCTGCGAGGGGAGACACCAGGCTTCTTCGCTCATTGTTGCGTCGCCAGCGCCTTAGAAGGCTGCGATTAGCTGGGTCTTTAAGTACGAAGGCTTCGCCAGTGGTGAGGAAAGGTGTGTTCTTCGGAGATCTCGCTTCTACATTCTCTCTGCCAACAATGTTGAGCAAATGGTCTGTGGCCGTATTGTCGCTTTGCGAAATCATTAGCGTGGCTAGGCTTTCGATGGTAAGTGAGGAGCCCGTGGGCCAGCCCTGAAGAAAGCCGCTCGGAAGACTCTTCCAGTCTTCTTTGAGAGAAATGACCTCGGTCCACTGGTGCTGGCCAGCTTCGATCTGCGACTGTAACTCCTGTAAAATCAACAGCTTAAACGTAGAGCCCACAGCAAGCGGTTTATCTACATTCAAGGTTGCGATTTCTTTCCCGTTGCGAGTCGCAATCAGATGCGTTTCCCCAGGCAGTGCCGAAATTTCGCTGATAACATCTTCTAAGGAGAGCCCGATGAGCTGCGGTGTTTCAAACAATAGCCCTGTGATTTGACCCTGCGGATTGAGTGCCAAATGTGTAGCAACGGTGCCTCGAGTGAAGGTGAGTACAAAGCCGTTAGGAACGTCCTCTATGCTCTGGTATGAGCCGACGCTACTTATGATGCCTTGAGTAATCTGAGAAATTTCGCCTAAGGATATTTGCGCTAGAAAAGAATCGGCAAACCACTCGCGCTGAAGGTTTGGTTTGGTAAACAGACGCGACAGAATTTCGGTGGGGCTAGTCATGGCTGATGACTGAGGAGTGCTGAGCTGTCCGGCAAGAGGTTGTGATGCTGCGCTCGAAAGCGGCGTGATAGGTACGAATGCCGGCAGTAGCCATAGCCATAGACTAAAACATATCAGAAGTAGCGTGCGCATTTAGATAATTTACTGCCGAATCATCGGTTCCCGAGCGATTAAACATCTTGTTGAATAGCTCTCAGTGCTTTTTGAGGGCTATCTAGTTGTGACTCAGCAATTTTAGCGCAGTGAGTTTCCTCTCTGATAATGACGGTGAATCGTGATGGCAGCAGATCTCGCTTCAAAATATCAGTGGATTGTCTACAATCTAAGGCAACCCCTCTTTCTAGTTAATTCCACCGAATGCTGTATCGCCGATTTGGTCGCACCGAACTGCAAATGCCTGTGTTTTCTTGCGGAGGAATGCGCTATCAGCATTCCTGGCGAGATGTACCCCTAGAACATATCCCAAAAGATAACCAGACGAACTTGGAGGCGACGATTCACCGCGCTCTAGAACTGGGAATCAATCATATTGAGACGGCTAGAGGATATGGTACATCAGAGATTCAGCTGGGACAGGTGCTGCCGAAGTTTGAGCGCGATCGCCTCATTATTCAAACTAAAGTTTCTCCCAAGGCAGACCCCGAAGAATTCTT
Source organism: Phormidesmis sp. (assembly GCA_050042985.1). Classification (GTDB taxonomy): domain Bacteria; phylum Cyanobacteriota; class Cyanobacteriia; order Phormidesmidales; family Phormidesmidaceae; genus Phormidesmis. Next base: position 12,167 of record JBHJIY010000168.1, read on the forward strand.
AGAGATTATAGAAACCTCGCTTTCAAATCTTCAACTGGACTACATAGACCTATTAGGGTTTCACGGCATTAACAACCCTGAAACGCTACGCAACAGTATTCGTCCTGGCGGCTGTATGGAAGTTGCAAAGAAGCTGCAAGCTCAGGGCAAAGTACGACACATTGGCTTTTCTACCCATGGGCCAACGCAGGTGATTGTAGATGCAATCGAAAGTGCTCTATTCGACTATGTGAATATTCACTGGTACTACATTTTTCAGGATAATTGGCGGGCGATAGAAGCGGCGACTCGTCACGATATGGGCGTGTTCATTATCAGCCCTTCCAATAAAGGCGGACATTTGTACAATCCCTCTGCACGTTTGGCTAAGCTTTGTCAGCCCCTGAGCCCAATGGTGTTTAATGATATGTTTTGATTGCGTCATACGCAGGTGCACACGCTGAGTTTGGGGGCATCGAATCCAACGGACTTTGATGAGCATATGAATGTGCTGCCTTTACTGGCAGATGCGGAGAGTGTTTTGGCTCCGATTTTAGACCGATTAGAAGGACAGGCGATCGCAGCTCTCGGCGAAAATTGGTACCGCACTTGGCGTGAAGGTTTACCAGATATTCAGTCGACACCGGGGAACATCAATATTGCGATCGCGCTTTGGCTTGGCAACCTCGTCGAAGCTTTTGACATGACCGACTACGCAAAGGCTCGCTACAACCTACTGGGCGGTGCCAGCCACTGGTTCCCTGGCAACAAAGCAGAAAATCTGAGTCAGGTCGATCTCAGCGAAAGTTTGCAAAACAGCCCCCACGCAGCGACCATTCCAGACCGACTCGCCAAAATTCATTCGATCATCGGTGGCGCAGATGTGAAAAGATTATCCCAGCAGTAAAGAGTTCGTTCATGGTTGCTCACGCCGCAAAGTTTCAAGGTCAATCTGCCCTACTCTCCAGCGAATTGCTAGCCTACTATCGTCAGGTCAGCCAGTCTTCTTTAGCTGTTGTCGATGTAGAAACAACGGGTTCACTGGGCCACAATGCCCGCGTAATCGAAGTATCCATCTTGCAGGCGAGTTTAGCGAATGGCTTGGAACATCAGGAAACCTACATGATCAATCCCAAGGTCAAGATTCCTGAGTTTATCACCCAAATTACGGGCATCACCCCAGAGATGGTGTATCCGTCACCACCACCCGAAGAGATATGGCCTCAATGCTTACCACTAGTTGAGAGCGATAACCGTGTATTTACAGCGCACAATCTCGACTTTGACTATTCTTTTCTGCGCACCGAGTTCAAACGGGTAGGCATTCGCTTTTACAAGCCACCTCTACAAAAGCTATGTACTGTTATTCTCTCGCGGATGCTGTTGGCAGATTTACCTTCTCGCAGCTTGCCAAATTTGATTAAGCACTTCAATTTTGACATCAGCACTTCTCACCGTGCCGAGGCCGATACCAAAGCCTGCTGGCTACTGGCCGAAATTTTGCTTACCCAGGTTCAAAATGAAGATGATGATGCGCTATTAAAGCGTTTTGGTCAGCAGTGGATTCGCTTGCAGGACGCAGCCAAGATATTGAATTGTCGTAAGGAAGACGCGCAGCAAAAGCTAGATACCGCGCAGGTAGAAAGTCGCCTGTCTTACAAGCGAAAGCTGCCGATGTACAGGCGTTGGGGCGTAGAGCAGTTTTACTACGAGCAGCAAGGGCAGCAGATGTCTCTGCTGTAGCTTCGGCTGAGCGCAGCTATCGGGTTTGGCTGCGCTCAGCTTTTTAGGAGAGTAGAGGTCTTTCTAACGAGAGAGAGATGGAATATACTCGTATCTGACGCTATGCTAAGAAATATAAAGCAGTAATGAGGACGTTACTATGTCTGAGAATGATAAAGCAAACTACTCCTGGAAAGGTAGTTGGGACGCGGGCAAAGCCCTCATGGTTTTGGTCGGCGGCTTGACAGTGCTGCTGTTTGCCTCTGGCTTCATGTATTAATTTGCGGGTTAATTACCGTAAGCACGGGAGTTGCGTGAAACGAACGAGCCGCTTATTCTACGGTTAGTCTGGGCAGTTTAGCCTGTCTAAATCTTGCCAAGATAGTCGGGTCCAATTTGTGTAGAACGTATGCGACTTTCTGAAGACAATGAAGTTAGCCGTCATGGCGTCAACATTTTGCCGATGATTGACGTCATCTTTGCGATTTTGGCGTTCTTCATTTTATCTACGCTGTATTTGACGAAGGCAGAAGGTTTACCGGTTAATCTGCCGCAGGCGGTGACAGCCACACCGCAAAATCAGGTAGATGTAACGCTGACGATTACACCGGAGGGTGGACTGTTTTTGGGAGATGCTGCTGTTTCGTTGGAGAATTTAGCGACCGCAGTAGAGCAGTTATCTCCCAATGCGCCGATTTTAGTTACTATTCGTGCGGATGAATCTACGAGCCATGGTCGGGTAGTTGCCGCGATGGACCAGCTGAGAACGGTTGAACGAGTGAAGCTAGGAATCGCAACAACAAGGCCTTGAGCTATACGGTTAGAATGGACCGCACGATAAAATTATTTTGGGCAAGTGCCGATTGGTTATCTGCACCGGTAAAATTATTGCCGCTAGTCAGACCAGTGAAAGTGCTCAATATCAACAGCAAACAAAGCTTACTTTTGACAGTGCTAGCCGACTACTCGAAGACTTAAAAAGCTCTCTCGATAGCTGACTTAATTAAAGGAAAAACGAATAGAGCAATAGAAGATAAAACATATTGATAACTTTATAGAGATGATTCATTTTTAATCTAGAGCTTCTTTTTTGATGGATAGAGATGTAATTGCTGCAAGCACCTGAAACCTTTCGCAATCTATCTCAAGGTCTGTGAGAACTTCGCGTGAAGCCACTAGCAATATTGCTTGGTAGCCTTTGGAAATAGATTAGTCTTCCAATAGCTGAAAGATGGCTGTTGTGATGAGAAAAAGAGCAGAGACTATGGTAAGTCAGTTTGCTTTGTCCGGTTTACTAATAGGGATGGTTTTAGGTTGGAGTGCAATCATGCCACAATCAAAAGCCGCTACTTTGGTAACCAGCCGCTCTGAGCTCAATGCAAACGATCAGCTTGACTGGTCTTCTGTAGGTACTCCCTTTAATCCTTTTGGGCCTCCAGATCCAGCAGCCTTTCTACCAAATTCATTTACTGTGGATTCAGCAGGTGGTAGCGCAATTCAGGTCGGTATCCCTGCCGCTACTATACCTGGTGTGTTCCCACCCTTTATTTTTCAAACCACGGATCCGGGCATTCCTACGAACTTTGCCAGCGGTGACTTTATTCTTTTTACTGGCCTTATTCCCGGTCCCCCTCCAGCTGTTGGCAATCCTGGCCCTATCACGTTGACCTTTGCTGATCCTGTTGCGGCGGTGGGTGCTCAGCTCGCAGTAGATGACATTTTCAGTTTTACAGGTACGGTGTCTGCCTTTGACGTTAGCGGCCAGTTGCTAGATAGCTTTTCGCTGCCAGGGACTTCTTCTACAGCACTCGACAACTCCGCAATTTTCTTAGGGATTAGCGACGACCAAGCCAGAATTTCCAGCATAGCGTTCCAGTCTTCTATTCCAAACAGCGCCATCGGTATCAATCAGCTAAGCTTCTTGTCTGCCCAAGCAGATGTTCCTGAGCCTTCCCTCTTAGTAGGTTTAGCAGTTCTATCTGTAACAGTAGCCAGCTCGCGACAAAAGAAAAGAAGTTTCAACGTCTGATATGTGTTGTCCTATCAATAGCGAGAACTGCGATTAATTAATCACAGAATCTACTGGCGGCTCAATAGCAAAAGCAGGTGATTCTACCGTATGCGCAGGTGGCTCAATAGCAAAAACAGGTGGCTCAATAGCAAAAATAGGCGCTTCTACTTTTGGCGTCTTGGTTTGACTAGAGGCCAGGAGCAATGGCAAATCTAAAATGAGCAGGGTATGACGACTGCCACCTGCTTCGTAAATAACAATGTGGCTAACCCAGCGAAGCGCCTTCGTTAGCCGATTTTCTGGAGGAACGGGCTTTAGGGTGTCGTTCGGAATTTTCATCAGGTCTGGTGGAGTCTCTACAGCGATAGCGCAAAGATCTTCAGTCGAATTCTGAAAAACCATCAGAAAAGGTGGATTTGGGTTTGTTTCGGTTGCCTGCTCCTTCTTTTGCAGAGTGTTGATCTTGCTGTGAGCTGGTTGCTCCGAATGTGCATGTTTATCTGTGCTAGGTGAGCTGCTACTGATTTTTCGCAGACCTAATAGTTCAAGTAAATTGATAATCTGGATGCTGTACTGTTCTAGCTGTACTAAGCCCATGCTGACCATGCCACCCTGGCTTGGTGGTGGAGTGGCGACCACTTTTAAGATGGTTTGGCTAGGTAGTGCAAATAAATACTTTCCTACTTTGAAGGTGATGTATTCAACGGTTTGGTCGGGTGCCTTTGTTGTTTGGTTAAAGACAGTGTTCATTCAGCTTCTCCTACTTTGCTGAGCTGTTGTTGGGTAGCGGTTTCAATGGCATCAGCGACTGTTTTGAGCAGCTGAGGGGTCAAATAAGGCTTGGTAAGATAGTCTGTGGCTCCGAGTGTTTTGGTGAGTAGCCGATGTTTATCGCCAGCTCTAGAAGTCAGCATAACGGTCGGAATAGCGGCAATTCTTTGATCTTGTTGCCGGACCTTGAGGAATTCAAATCCGTTCATTCCTGGCATTTCGATGTCGCACAGAATTGCTTGAATGCCAGGGTAGCGTTCTATTTGCTGAAGTGCTTCTGCGCCGTCTTTTGCTTGAATGACCTGATAGTCAGCTTTTTGAAGCGCATCGGCCAAAGAATTACGGACTGTAATAGAATCATCTACGGTTAAAATCAGCTTTTTGACGAAGACTGGCTCGTTTTGGTTGCGTTTGGCTGGTGTCCCTCCTTTCTCTTCTAGGCTAATGTCAATGGTGCCTTTGTTACGCTGCTCTGTTATGATTTTGGCCAGCATTACGCCGTCTAGTACGAGGGTTAGCTGTCCATCTGGTAAGATGCTGCTGCCGTATAGGTAATCTGGTGGTACGATGGTTTTGCCAAGTGGGCTAATCACCAGCTCCTGTTCACCCATAAGCTGGTCAACTTCTATGCCTACCAACGCATTTTTATGATTTAGCAAAATGACTGGGTTGGCTGTGGTTGCAGGAAGGTCGCTGCGAGATTCTGTAAACTTGTGCTTGGGCATCGGCGAAGCGTAGTGCAAGACCTGCGACAGATTGTTGACAGGAATGAGGTGCTCTTCGTCGTTAGCTTGCCAAGTGAGTGTTTTTCCCCCATCCCAGGTTTTTACCTGCGATGGATTAGGAATAAGAATATGCTCAATCGCATCGGCAATCAGGGCGTAGACTCGTCCCTGTGCTTGGCATAGTAGTAACTTGGCAATAGTGAGACTAGATGGAATTTGCAGCGTGAAACAGGTCCCCTCTCCAGGCTGATGGCTGACAGTAACCCATCCCTGAAGCGATCGCACCTGAGCCTTCACCGCATCTAGGCCAACGCCACGACCAGACAAATCGTCGACTTCACTGGCCGTAGAAAAGCCTGTCTCGAAGAGTAAATCAACTGTTTGGGCTGGAGTAAGTGCAGCGGCTTCCTCTGATGTAATGATCTGATTTTCTACTGCTTTTCTGCGAATTATCTCTAGGTTTAATCCTTGCCCATCGTCTTTGACACTAATAACTAAGTGACGACCCTGCTGACGCGCTTCGATGGTGATTTGTCCAGTCGCTGCTTTTTGTTGCTGCTGTCTGCTTACTGGGTCTTCAATACCGTGGTCAAAGGCATTTCGTACTAGGTGAAGCAGAGGATCGTACAGCTTTTCAGCAATGACTTTGTCGACTAGAACATCGCCGCCTTCGATCAGCACTTCAACCTGTTTATGATGCTGAGCCTTTAAGCGTTCTACAGCAGCAGGAAATCGCTGAAAGACTTGTTCTAGAGGTAGCATCCTGGCCGATAAAAGCGTCTCACGAGTGTTTGTTAGGAGACGTTTTTGTTTTTCTATAGCTTGGCCAGATTTTCTGATAAACAAGTCGATAGCTTCAGCGTTCTCTGATTGCTGAACGGTTTCTTCTAAAAATGACTGGGCCAATAGCTGAACGTCGCTGTATTGATCTAGCTCAATCGCGTCAAAGTGACTGTAGGTAGCATTTGAGGGTAATGGCGACTGGGCTGCTGTCTGTTGAAGTTGGATGGATGGAGAGGGCGCTGCTAGGGTCTGATCTGTCAGTACTCTGCTCCGCTGCCGATTGAGCTGCTGTTGCTGTTGGGCAATTCGGTTGAGTAGCTTTTTGACTAAAGCGGTAACCTCCTCGTTGTAGAGCACCTGTCTGTTTTGGTAAGTAAGTAGCTCACCTATCGATTGACTGAGCTGATCTAGCTGGTCAACTGCGATACGAATGGTGGCGTTGTTGGAGGTGATCTTCGCTACGGAAGGCTGCGTTGCTGCGTGAGGCGACAATGTCTGAGACGGGTTGTCAATGGTATCCGCGCTACTATCATCACTGCTAAGGCCTAAAAGCGATGATAGATCTGGGAGTGATTCTGGGCTATTGGCTGAGGCTTTGGCTGTTTCTGTCGTGTTGTTAGTCAGAAAATCGGTTTCTGATGGTTTGGCTTCAGTTGCGACTGAAGCTATTTTCTTCTGTATGCTGTTTTTATCTGTTGCCTTACCTTCTGTGATTTGTTCAGCAGTGCCTATAGGATGTGTGATGAGCTGCCATAGCTGATAAGCCCAGTTAGATTTGCTACCTTCTTTAACTGACCCAGCTGCTTGGCCAGTACTCTCACCTGAATTACTTTCTGAAGGTGCTGGCGCGTGGCTTCCGCAGAACCGTTGTAGCTCTGCGGAGGGAGAGCCGCCTCTGATGCGATCGCCTGCTAGTACCGCAGCGTGTGCTGTTTCGTAGTCGGCTAAGGCGACACTCGCAATTTCTAGAACTTGACTGGGGCTTTGTTCTAGTGCGACTTTTGTCGTTTTTGCGATGTCGCCGAAGCCGGGCAGATCCAAGGACTCAGCCAGCCCGATAAAAACCTCTACGTGAGTTTCTAGCAGTTCTGTGAGTTCTTCTACATCGGGACTTTCTAGCGCTTCAGCTAGGGTTTCTATCCTTTGGGCAACGCCGACTTCAAAAATCGACTGGGTCATGTCGAATCCCAGCTCGCTAGATGTGGGGAGATGACCGCCTTGACCAAAGCGATCGCCTAGCATTTGCTGTAGCTGAGTGACGACCGTTGCCATCCGATCTAGAATGTCGGCCTCGTCGACTTTGGCCTCAGCTAGCTGCGCTGACATTAACAATTTTAGACAGTCGAATCCCTGAAAGATTAGCCCTTCCATCTCTACGCTGATGACAGTGTCTTGATGGCATAGTGCCTTGAAGACATCTTCTAGGGAATGGGTTGTTTTTTTGACGGTATCCAGGCCTACGCTGGCAGATGCACCTTTCAGGGTGTGAGCTGCCCGCATAAGGTTGTGCACCTTTTGAACGCTGAAGGCTGTTCTAATATCTTGTAATTCGTCCTCCATGGTTTGCAGGAGTTCGGCAGACTCCTGCAAAAAGTACTGGTAGGTTTGGTCAGAAACCGAGAGGTCTGTAGTCATGGCTGGTGTGGGTTTAGGATCGGTATTGATGAAAGTTAGTTTTGTTGAACTTTAACGAATGACCCGCTTACTTAACCTTAAACTTGCCAGCGCTAGCTTGGAGCGCTTCTGCCGTTTCTAGCACCTGCTGAATAGACTCAGCCAACTCGCCCGCGTTGTCAGAGGTTTGGTTAGCAATCTCGGTGGCTGTCGTCATGGTGGCGGTGACCTCCTTGAATTCGTCAGCCTGCTTGTGCGTGGTTTGTGTGATATCGGCGATGAGCTGACTGATTTGACCGGTGGCTTCTACAATTGCCGTCAGATTTTGACGGGCATCGGTCACCATGTTGGTGCCTTCTGCAACCTGCTGAATGCCAGTTTCCATGGCCGTAGATACTTCGGCAGTACCCATCTGAATCTCTTGAACAAACTGTTCAATTTCGGTGGCTGCTTCTGCCGATTGACGAGCGAGCGATCGCACCTCGTCGGCTACAACCGCAAAGCCTCGGCCATACTGCCCCGCGCGGGTTGCTTCGATAGATGCGTTGAGTGCCAGCAGCTGAGTCTGTGTTGTAAAGTGACCGATCAAGCTAACAATCTTCGAGACTTTTTGCGAAGACTCACTGAGTCGTTTGACTCGCTGGTTGGTTTCTGCGACTGTGGAGCGAATAGCCATAATGCCGTCTACCGTGCGGTTCATAGCGCTATCACCTCTTTGCACCACTTGGTTAGCCTGCTGGGCAGCGGCTTCTACCTGTTGTGCATCTTGAGCCACGGCTTCGGTTGAGCCCACCATTTTTTGTACTCGGTCGAGAGCCTCTGCTAGTGCCTCGGACTGTTGTTCTGCCTGTTGACTTACTGAAATAGCGGACGTGCCACTTAGCTTAGAGGTGTCACTTACCTGGTCAGCTGCAGCCTGCACCTGTAGGACGATCTTCTGCAAGCTTTGAAGTGTTGTATTGTAAGTACTCGCAACGGTACCCACTTCTGTTTCTGTAACCTGGGCTCGAACTGTGAGGTCACCTCGCAAGGCTGGGCCAACTGCCTTGAGTAGCTCAATAACCTGCTTTTGCAGCAGTTCTTTTGAGGCTTTTTCCCGGTCTGCGGTTTCGGTGAGCTTAGCTGTTTTTTCCTCTACTTGGCTGAGGTAATCGGCCTGCTGCAAGGCTAAGTTCAGCTGTGCACCAATACGATGTGCAAACTGCACGTCGCTCTCTTGCCACTCTCGGGGGCCTTTGCACTGGTGAATAGCAAACAGTCCCCATAGAACGTCGCCTTTGAGCAATGGCACAACTAGGCTAGCTCTCACCTCTAGCTCAGAAAGAAGTTCCATCAGGCATTCGGGCAAGTCTAGTGCCTGAACATCATTAACAACCCAGTAGCGACCTTTCTGGTAGTTCTCGGCTTGATCTTCAGCGAAGCAGTGATCTTGCACTTTCATCGCCATTGCCGAGCGCACACCGACTGCTACGTCTTCTACTACAAATTCACCGATGCTGTAGTTGGTGGCTTCGTCAAACTGATACAGACCTACGCGGTCGGCCTGAAGCATTTGGCGAATATCGCGAGCAGTTGCTTTGAGGGTTTGTGGTAGGTCACTGGTTTGCCGTAGGCGCTCAGTAATTTTGCTGACGAGCTGCTCTTGCTCTGTTGTTTCGGCAAGCTGTTGGATGTATTTGGCCTGCTGTATGGCTGTACCTAGCTGCATGCCAATTTGCTTGAGTGCGTTGATCTCTACTTCTGCCCAAGAGCGAGGCTGTTCGTTTTGGTAAGCACCCAGCAGTCCCCAAAGTTGACCCTCCTTGAAAATAGGAACAGTTACATAAGCGTTGATCCCAAAGTCTTCTAGTTTTTCGATTTCTAAGGGAGCATGATCGGCTGCGTAGATATTGTTGACAACTAGAGCTTCCTGTTTACTGTAGGGACCGCCTTGTGTAGCTTGCAAGTCAGTTTTTGGCCAGATTGCAGGTAGAGTTTTGGCTGTGGCGTTTTGGCTGCTAGCTGATTCGTGGATGATTTCGTGAGTCCAGTCGGTGTTAAAACGATAGATAACGACGCGATCGCACTTCAGGACCTGTCGAACCGCTCGCTGAGTAACTTGCAAGATTTTCTCTGCCTCTCGGGGCTGCAAAATCTGTGGAATAATGTCAGAAACAGCACGACCAACTTGCGCCGCTTTTGACATTTCAGCAGACTGTTCTTGCAGCTTTGCGATATATTCAGCGCCCTTTAAGCTGTTCTCCATTTGCCGGCTGACGTCTTGAAGAACCTTGACGTCACTTTCTAACCAGTGCCGTGAATCGCTGTGCTGAAACGCACTGAGTAAACCCCAAAGCTTTCCGCCCTGGCGGATAGCAACAATCAAAAAAGACCTAACGCCAAAGTGCTCTAACGTTTGAACGTGGCATTCGCTGAGTCCGGCCGTGTAAACGTCGTCGGCCATGAAGGGCTGTTCTGTATCGCGAAACCGTCCGCCCTGGTGCTTTTGTACGTAGGTGTCTTCCCACGCGCTGCCAACGAGTGAAGGCCAGTTTCCTGCGCCCGACTCATAGATGAAATCTCCAAAATAATCTGGACGGAACTTGTAGATACAGACGCGCTCTACCTTAAGTAGCTGCTGTACTTCTTCTACGGCTGTCTGATAGATTTTCTCGGCGTACCCAGTGTTGCTGATTTTGCTGATGATTTCAGGGAGGGCCTCTTGATTTTGAGCTGTGCGGCTCATTTCTTCCATGAGTTCTGCCTGGTGCAGGCCTACTCCAACAAGCTCAGCAACTTGGGTGAGGAGGTTGATGTCATTGTTTTGCCAGTGTCTAGCGCCGCTATGCTGATAGGCAGCTAGCATTCCCCAAAGCTTCTTCCCTTGGAAAATGCCTACTAGTGCGCAGGCTTGAATGTCAAAATCTGCTAGGAGCTCGGCGTAGCAAGGGCTAAGTTCTGTTGCACTTTCAAGATTGTTGAGTACAAACGGCTGGCGCTGATTGAAGCACCCACCTTCCTGCTCTTGCAAATACGTATCTGCTGAAACGACGCCAAGCATAGATGCTATGTTAGCCACTTTCGACTCGGCTATAAATTCGAGGCTGTAGTCTTGGCGGAACTGACAAACCGCAACGCGATCGGCCTTGAGAAGTTTTCTGGCGTCTTTGGTGGCACTTCTAAAGATGCTTTCTTTGTCAGATGCCTGCCCAATTTTGTGACTGAGGTTAGCCAGTAGTGTTCTCTCGCCTTGGAAGCCTAGCGGCTGTAGGTTGACCTGTAGCTCGGTTGCAACCAGGTAGAGAAAACCAATCTCAGTTTCCCCCCATTGTCTGGGTTCGTTGCATTGCTGAATAGTTAGCAATCCCCAGAGCTGCTCTTCTAGGAAGATAGGTAAGCTTAAGCTGGCTTTCACCTGAAACTGGTTGAACAGCTGCATTTGGTGAGGCGTGACGGAGGTTTCAACGGCATCTGTAATTGCAACAGCAGGCTGTTGCTTATAGCTCTCAGCGCTATTGGCTCCAAATGCGATCGCTGGAAGCGACTCACCTAGCATCGGGCTGTACCCAGCGCTTAGGGACTCTGCAATAACGTCGCCGTGGGCTTCTGCATGGAAGCGGTAGATAACAGCTCGCTCTACCTGAAAGCGTTTACGGATTTCGGTTACCGCGATTTGATAAAGATTCTCGATATCGCTAGCTTGGGCCATACGGTTGGCGACATCAAAAGCGCGCTTCCCGACCGACTTGAGGCTGCCGCCAGCTGACTTTGCCGCTACGTTCACAGAAGATTGGTTTAGAGCTGATTCTAAGAGGTCGATTTCCGCCGATTGATTTGTCTGTGGCTGCTCGCCTAGAATGTCTTCGGGCGATAGCGCCAGTTCTACGTTTTCTCGACTGTTTTCTTGAGGTGAGCTATTGGATTCCGCCGATGGGTCGCTGTTTTGAGTTTCGTTTTGAGTCTGGTCAGAGTTGTTGATAGAAGAGCTGGTTGCAGTCATGGGAAGTACTATGAGAGAGGTAGATTGAATAGATACGTAATTATCTTTAGCGTGATTGCCAGGTGGGAGACTTTACAATGGCTGAGATATTGAGGACGGTCCCTTTTTGCTGAGGGCAGTAGCCTGTTACAAAAGGTTCTAAGGCTTTGGCACATAGGCCTGGTTCCATCTGAATAGTTGCTTCGTCGAAGAGGTCTACTTCGCCGACTTGTTCTACGACTAGGCCGAGTAATCGCCCTTCAGACTGAGCAACAATGACAATCGGCGGTGCGATGAGCTGGGATTGTTGACACAGTGGTGAGTAGCCCACCAAATGATTGAGATCTACTAACCAAAGCGTTTCACCTTGCCAGCTACAGACGCCCAAGATACAGCTGGTCATATCAGGCACTGGAAAGATGTCTTCTAGCGGCAGCTGCATTACCTCTAAAATCTGATTCAGTGGAAATAGAAACTCGTCATTCTGAGAGAGCGTGAATCGTAAAAATTGCTGTCGGTTGTCTTCAGGAAGGGGGGTTAAACCCAGTGGATCTGGCCTGGGTTGGCTGAGCGGTTCTATTTCAGAATCCTGTTCAAGCAGTAGCATGTTGACTTAGTTCAATGGTTGGTTTGACTTTTTGAGGTGATTTTAAGGTGGCGGTTATGGCATCAGCTGTTCGACAGTTTGTGTAATTTGTTGCTGGTCGACAGGTTTGGTCAGGTAGGCATCTGCGCCTAGCATCGAGCCCCAAAGTTTGTCGGCTTCGGTCCCCTTGGTAGAACAAATAACGATGGGGATATTTTGGGTGTTTTCGTCTGTTTTGAGGTCGCGGCAAAACTCAAAACCGCTCTGCCCTGGTAAAACGACGTCTAAAAACAGCAAATCTGGTGGTGTTGTTTTTAGCATTTGAAGGGCTTCCTCGCTACTTTGCGCGCTGGTAACGGTGACACCAGATTGCTGGAGGTAGTTGGTGAGGAGCTCTCTGTCAGTCAGGCTGTCTTCTACAATGAGTGCGGTTGCCATAGTTTTTGGTTGGAGGTAGAGTAACGTGTCGTGAAGCTGAATGAAACTGTCGGCGTGAGAAGGGTTATGAGGGGGAAAGTTCTGCTGTTCCTCTGCGGGCTTGTGGCCTTGGCCTGCTGAGCCGAGAGAGATGCTTGTTGAGCACCTTCTCGACTTTCTTTTGTTGGATGGGTTTGCCTAAGAATCCAGAAGCACCGACTATTCTGGCTCTGACTCTATCTGCGATACCATCATTACTGGTGACGATGACGACGGGAATGTCTTTGAAAGCTGAGATACGACGAATCTGTGAGCAGACTTCATAGCCGTTGGCAATCGGCATAACCAAATCTAAGAAGATTAGCTTGGGCTTGAGCTCCAAGAGCATTGGCAGGGCCTGTAGTGGGTCGGGAATGTTTGTGTATTGATAGCCTAGCGCTGTAACAACGTTGGACATGGCTCGACTGTCTGCCGGGCTGTCATCGATGTAAATGATTCTGGGGCCACTATTTTTTATTCCCTTGTTTGGCTGAGCTTTTTGGGTGCGACCTGAAGAAATATCGGCGGCAAGCTTAGCGACATTTCTAGAGCCGATAGGGGGTAAAGGTGGTAGCACTGCTGCCGCAGAGGCATTTAGAGACTGGCTTTGTGGGGTTTTATCTGGAGTGGTTTGCTCTGCCTTTGGTGTGTCGATTTCTACGAGTTCAGGATGGAATCCCTCATCGGCATTTTCTACAATGTCTGGAAGTTCTACAAGGCTGAGCATGCCCCGCGATACGTAAGGCGAGATTGATTTTGTCAGTGCCAAAACAGGCTGCTTGAACTTGAAGGCCAATTCTCTGAGTGTTGTTTCTCCGTCTACGAAGCTTTCGAGGACTTGAAATGACTGAGGTGGTGCCTGCTGTCTGAGCAGCTCTAGCTGAATGATTTTTGGGGCATAATCTGGGGAGATTTCAGCAAGTTCTGCGTGTTGCCAAGTTTGCCAATTGTCCTTTGCTTCCGACCACACGGTATCTTTCTCAAGCATGATGAAAGGCATGCTAGCAGCTTCTTTTGCGTAGGCATGACAAGTGAGTGAGTAGCCAGTTGAGTGCTGTAGCGCACCGTTTTGTAGAACGTCGAAAAGATTTTCTATAATGCAGCCTTCGGCGATTCTATAAAACTGATCGCGACGAAATTTCTTGAGCTTGACTAGGCGGGCAAGTGTTGCGTAGTTCCAAGTATTGTGAGGTGGTGCAACAGGCTGTGTAAGTTGCTCGAAAAAAACAGGGCTATGAAAGGATAAGTATCTTTGCCACTGGCGAAGCGTATGCATGCGAGAACGGACCCATACAATTCTTCCTAAAAGATAGTATATGTACCATTGGTATTCTGACTGGCCAGAGACCTTAACGAACCCTGTAAACTTCTGTTCCCTGTAGGTTTGTATCTTGTTTTCTAGCTCATTGGTGATGGTGTTACCTAGCATGGGTGATGCCTAACATAATGGATGTGTTTATCAAGATATGAAGAGGTCTTGAAAGTGATTGCTCAACGCTGCTATTAATGACATGCAGATGCCCTCTTGCACTCTGTTGTAAGCTAGGAGCCTTTTCTCTCCGTGAGCTGATTGCTTGCATTATTTATCTGTTGAGTTGAGCCGTAGAGCATGTCGCAGTTTTAGATGATAAAGAGGTTCGCTTAGTACAGGAATTGGGCTTTTCCAGGTATATCGAGATATAAAGGCCTCTTAATAATTTCAGCGTGGCACGTATTACAGCTGTTTTGGCTGAGTATTTACATGGATTATTTAAAAGTGGAAACAAATAATAACTTTTGTATGCTGCGTACTGTTTTCGTACCTGTGCTTTCTGTATTTGTGACTAGAAATAGGTTCTAATCTATTGCCAAATGTAAATGTTTTTGTGTGAATTGCTCTAACATTGACAAAACAAATCGGGAACAGTTTGTTACGGTTTTGGAATAGGCAGGAGTTATTTCAATGAAATACCTACGTAATACTGTCGGCTAGTCATTCGGTGGATTTTGTGCCTAAGACTGTACGTTTAAGACTGAATTGTTTTTAGCAGTTTATTCATATATCCATCTTTTGGTGATGTTGAGGGCTGAAGCTTCGTGGCCTTGGCTCTGGCTTTTGCTTGCTTTGTATTGGTTAACCTAAGCCGGGGAATCGCTTCACCCGACTCGGCTTCAAAACCGGACTTGCGCCGTTAAGCGCATCCGGCTCCTCTCTAACTAGGCTCGGTGTCATGAGTACCAGTCGTTGACGGGTTACTTACTGCGTGTACCTGGTCGTGGCAGTGACGATGCAGCAAGGCCAGATTTTGGCGACAATTATTGTCGCTATTGCCATCGAGATGATGTAGCTCGATGAGGGCATCTGGCAAAAAATTGAGTCCACAGTGTTTACATTTGCCC
>JBHJIY010000169.1:0-8716 GCA_050042985.1 Phormidesmis sp.
TGCGCGATCGCAATTGCAGCCTCTCCCAGTAGCTGAATCTCACCGCCACTGACTTTAAGCTGAGCGGCGATCGCCATCCAATCGATACTGTCACTACAGGCAATACCCGAAAAAGCCTGCCGCCACAGCATTTTACGAGCCACTTTGTAAGGCATAGGCAGCGAAAGAATAGCGTTCGTTTGCTGACGCCACTTCGCCTGTACAAGATGCAGGTAGCGACTGCTGAGTAGGGTCAGTCCCGGCTCTGCTTTGCGGGTTTGTAGCCACTGCTGCAATTGCGCGGGAGAAAGGCCAGGACTTTCACCTGAATCAGTGCCTGAATTCGCACTGCGATTGCGGCCAAACCAGACGGAAGCAGATTTGATCAGTAGAACAGGATAGCGGTAGGGATCGAGTGAGTCGAGAACAGCTGACCAGTCTGTAGGGTTTACTTCGGAAAGGTCGAGGACGCTGAGAGGTTGGCGAATGGAGGTAGCGATCGCACCTGCGGCCATCGTCTTTCCTGTCCCGGCTTCGCCAACCAGCATGGCAACTTGTCCGGTATCGGCGATGCGAGTAAGTAAGCCTGCTGAGGTCTGCTGAGTAATACTTTGCAGCTGTCCCATGACAGGCGTTGGCAAAATCAGTCGATCCCAGGCAACCTCAGGCTGGCGGATTTTGACGGCGCGGGTGGCGGGCGTAGGAGCAGGAAGAGCTAGCAGCGGTGCAGAAGCGATCGCTAACTGCTCAAACACAAACTGTTGATCGGGTTGCTCTGCAAGGAAGTAGTCTATCCATTCTTCGGAGAGCTGTAGATAGCTGGTGAGCCGGGTACCGGGGCGCACCGTTACGTAGCGCAGTATTTTTTTGGCGATGAGTGAGTGAGGCCCTGTAAGCTTGGCGCGGGCGCGCCTTCGTTCCAAATCGTTGCGGCATAGAAGCCGCAAGGCCAAATCTACCATCGGTAAGTCCGAGGCTCTGGTCGATTTTTCTTCGCCGGTTTGCAAAAAATGATAGAGCTTGCCATAGCGCCGGTTAACTTCCGGAGCAAGCACCAGCAAAATGAGATTTTTCTCAAACAGGGTGAGATTGAGATAGTGACGTAAAGACGGCAGACCCAGCACAACATTAGCCTCGGCACTGGCTTTGATCCGATGCTCTAGCTGACTTTGATAGCCCGTGGGAGCCTTGCACGGAGCCACGGATGATTCGGCAAGCACAGAAGGCGAAAAAGTCGATGTTGGTTCAGCTTTTTTGGGTTTGGCAGGGACTCTGCAATCGTCATAGCTGGGATTGGGTACTGAGATTACGCCTTTCCACCAATGGGCGCTGAGACGATCGGCTGGGGTCGTCGCGACTTTGTTGACGGCTTTAGTCTCTTTGCGCTGACGAGCGATCGCCAGCATGAGCAATCGGTCTAGCCACGCTAACTCCGTTTTAAGATACGCCCAGTTGTCTGCAAACGGCATCAAGTTAGCGCCCATCTTCACTCCTAGCCTCTATCCGCCTAATAAACTCCAAGGGAAGTCCGTCTGTGTCCGCCAAAAAAGCAACTTCGTAAATGTCTTCGCCAATCTGCTGCTCCTGGGGCGCGAGCAATACCTTGAGATTGCCGCCAACAGCGTCTACTTCTACTTTTAGTTTGTCGAGCCAGCTTGGTAAGCTCTCTACCTGCTCAGTCAGGTCAAACGACAGATGGTAGTAGCCGGTGTAGTGTTCATCGGTAAAGGCATCGATGGCAGGTCGGGGCTTTGGCACCTGCATCAGCTCGATGCGGCCACCTAGCCCTTCCATCCAACAGGCCAGGGTAACACCTGCAGTAAAACGGGTTTGCACCGCAAAGCCGAGACGCTCATAAAATGCGATCGCCTGATGAATGTCTGCGGTTTTGATCGAGGCGTGATGCATAGAGAGCGGTTTGCTGCTGAGCCAACTGCGAATGATTTAGAAGACGGATAGGTCGTTAGGAGGAGTTCAGTTAAAGTGGCTTGCCCATCGTAACTTTAAGGTAGTGTTAAAATTTATACCTCAGTCTATCTACGAAACCCATTGCCAGCCACCACTCTACTCAAAGATCTTTAAATATCGGTACTGAGTCGGCACACCGGGTTCTTTCTCCAAATCAAAGTTGATGACTTCCCACTGAGGATTGTCCTTAGCCATTTCGCTAAAGACTACAGGGAGACCGTATAGCTTCGGTACTTTTTCAGTACCTTGGGACTGCCAGGGAGCACCGTGCTCCAGATAAGGCGTCATCAGCTGCTGATAGCGCTCCGCGATGATGACTTTCGTTGCTCTGAGGCCTTCTGTATAAAGGCGGTCTAGCTCTTCGTGAATTTCGAAGCGGATACCGTCGGGGTGGGTGTGCTGGCGATACCACTTGTCTTTCCACAAGCGCCAGTGACGGCCAGACTGTACGTGAACAAGTTCTTCGGTTTCAGGATTGGCTTCAAAAGCGCCATGACGTGAGCAGAGATAGCTGTCTGTCAGCAGGAGGGCTGGAATGGTTTGACGACAGTGGGGACACTGTATTTCAGGGCCATATATGGGATATTGAGAGTCGGAGCCAAGCATTAAGCGTCTCTGTATCTACATCCGAATGAACAGGCCCATTATAGCTATCGAGGTGTTTCCATGAGCACTACAACTCCGTCTTCAGATTCTGGTCTACAGTTGCCTATTACCAACGCCTCTGAGCCAGCTAGGGCGGGCTTTTGGTCCGCACCCGACCTTTCTAAAGCAGCTTTTATTGCGCCCAACGCTACGGTAATGGGGCAAGTGGACATTGGCGAAGGGGCCAGCATTTGGTACGGCGCGGTGGTGCGAGGCGATGTGGATTTGATCTCGATTGGGGCCCATAGCAATGTGCAAGATGGCGCAGTGCTACATGGCGATCCGCATTTGCCTACGGTGCTCGAAAACCACGTGACTGTAGGACATCGGGCAGTGATTCACAGTGCCCATGTAGAGCGCGGCTGCTTAATTGGGATTGGCGCAATTATTCTCAATGGGGTGAGAGTGGGTGAGGGCAGCATGGTAGGGGCAGGCGCTGTGGTAAATAAAGATGTGCCGCCGCGATCGCTTGTAGTCGGCGTCCCTGGGAAGATCTTCCGTCCCTTATCTGAAGAAGAAGCGCTAGATCTGATTGAGCATGCAAATAAGTATGAGCAGCTAGCCTTGGTACACGCTGGAAAAGGGACTAATCTAGGTTTCGTCTAGCGTTTTCTTTCTGTCTCTTCGTTTTCATGCCTGCAAAGTTTTTTCTGCCGCATCCACCGCTTCAATCGCAGCTTGACGATGTTTTAGAGGCGACTTGGCAAGCCTTTCCAAACCTGGCTCAAAACCAAATTGCCGTCACCTGGATAGCCTACGAACCGCCATATCGAGTGAATACTGGGGGCGGGCTAAGCGCTGAAGAATTCTGGAAGTATCAGCCACAGGGTGCGAGCTATCGTGGCGTAGAGCTCATGGAGCCAGACAGCATTGTGCATCTGTTTTATGTAGTGGCAATGCAGGTATGGCTAGAGCAAGGAATGGCCCAGCCTTCGGCAGAAATTGACCGGGCAATGACTGATGCACTTACACGGGGGAGTCATGACGCGGCTAGCTTTTTGCTCGATGTACTGACAGGGACAACGAGCGGTCCTGCTTTGCCATCCGGGCCAGATGAAACATGGGCGTCTCAGCGAAATATTGTGAATCGGTATTTTGCAAACTTAGGTTGGCCGGAGCTGAGGTCGGTGAATATGAACCAGAAGACTTGGTGCGATCGCCCCTACGGTAGAGAAAAAGACTTCTTGGGAGCGGCGTTAGAAAACCGCAATCAGCTCACAACGGAGGCCACGGCTAGACTGCTGCACAGCATTGTGGGTGGGGTATCAGTGAGTCGGGTGCGATCGCAATTTGTGATGGACCTTCTAGCACAGCCCGCTGCTCGGATTTGGTCGCAATCCGTCGTCACATCTACGGTGGCCCACAGCCTTACTTATTCAGAAGTGTCTGGCACTCATCCTTACTTACTGGTGGTGTTTAGCACTCCCGATAAGCCACCTAGTAAAGTACGCAGCCAATCATCTGACTCGTGGAATAGTCCCAGCCCTACGATGTCTGATGAAGTCTCGCAGCATGCGGAGCTGATTTCGTTTGTCCTTCAGCAAATTCTTGACGTCTCACAACAAAATTTTGAGCGTAACAGCGGTTAACTACGCCTAACGATTATGGCTATTGATACTCACCAGTTGAACGACCTCATTCAATCATTCGTAACCGATACTCTGCACGTACAGGGGGCTGCTTTGGTGACGGCGGAAGGGCTACCGATTGTGAGTACATTGCCACCTGGATTGGAAGAGTCAAGAGCGGCGGCAATGGCAGCAGCGGTAGTGGGAATTGGCGATCGCATCGGTGAAGAGCTTCAGCGCGGTGCCACGCAACATATTTTGCTAGAAGGCGCACAGGGGTACAGCATTCTCACGTTTTGTACAACAGAGACGCTGTTTTTAGTGCTTGCCAGTTCGGAGGTAAAGCAGGGTGTTCTCACGCTGGAGATTCAGCGAATGATTGCTCGGATAGCTCAGCTTTTGGAGTAGTCGTCTTTATCTCCCGACAGGTTAAAAATAGGTAACATAACGCCCCATACAATTGCTGCTAGCCGTAGACTCGCAACAACAATCATACCGATGGGTGCAGCGATCGCACTTGGAACGCCAACCTGCTGCAATAGCAAATAAACCACAATACCGACGATAGCCGCAGTGGCATAAATCCTTCCTCGCCTGAGAATCACAGGAATATCGGCTAGGACGACATCTCGAATCACACCACCAGCAGTTCCCGTCATCGTACCCATCAAAATAATAATAATGGCCGCCAGATCCGCCTGCTCAGCAACTTGCGCACCACTAATAGCAAACAAAGCTAGCCCAAGGGCATCAGCGATTAATAGAGACTTACCGGGCGGTTTGAACGCTTTGGTATACAGAACCGTCAAGAGAGCCGCTGCTAGAATCACCACCAGGTAAGTAGGATCTTCAATCCAGAACACAGGATGCCTGTCGAGCAAAATATCTCGCAGGGTACCGCCACCAATCGCCGTCACCACCGCAATCACCACGACGCCTAGTAAATCGAGCTGCTTATGCCCTGCTGCCAGTGCTCCGCTGATGGCAAATACAGCCGCCCCGAGTAGGTCTAATACGTAAAACAGCATAGTCAAAAAGAGAAATGGGGTGTTATGGTAGAAGTGGCTCGGACCCATGCAATTACAACGCCCAAATCTTGTCAGGACCGGAAGGTAGCAGCAATACGGGATGCTTGTGATAGGCGTGGAATTCGGGCCTTTTGGCTTTTAAAGACGTTCAGATCTTCTCGTCTTCGTAGGCAGGAGAGGCTCTACTGGCGATTTTTTTTGAGTCGCCAGATTGAAGACTGTCATAGCGGGTTTAACTCACTTTTTTGGGCGGTTATTTGCTCTGTTCGTTTCTGTAGGGTGTTACCTATTCTAGAATCAGCACAGCAACGTGTGAATACCTTCATTTCTAGAGGACGTCGCCCATGGCCGGCTTTGGTGATTTAGTACAAAAGGCATTTTATTTGGGCGTAGGCATTGCTTCCTATGCTGGCGAGAAAGCCGGTCGCTCTTTTGGTGAGCTACGTGGCCAGGCGCAAAAACTCGTTGATGAGCTGGTAGAACGCGGCGAAATCACAGCTGAAGAAGCACAGACCATGATGAATGACATGGTAGAACGTGCTCAGGAAACAGCTGCCGCTGGCACAGTACAGGCGGAAAGCACAACGACGGAGTCTGAGGGGCCACGGCAAATTCAGATTTTGGACGATAGCGAGTCGATGACTGAGGAAGAGCGACAGGCTGAAGCACTACGCAAAGAAGTAGAAGCGCTGCGAGAAGAGCTAAAAAAGCTTAAGTAAAAAGCTCAATTAATTTTGATATGAGATGATCCAGACTTCTCTGAGCACAGCTTTTAGCACTTGTATGGGTTAGGCAATTCAAGTGAGAAGTTCAAAGCCTTAGCATTTCACAATATTGACCGAGCAGATTAACAAGTCAAGGGAGTACTCCATCCATGGATGAATGGTTAAAGCAGCTACAGGCCAATTTGCATGAGGCCGCCAAGGATTCTAGCGATTGGTTTGCAGAAGTTTCTAAGCAAAGCAACGAAGCGATTGATGCGGCTGTTGAAGCATCGGTATCGACGTTGGAAAGTGTAGATAAGGCGATCGCACCTGCACTCGATCAGTTTGGGGATCAGCTCGTCAACCAGATGGATTCGGCCGTAGATGCAAGTGTGATTTTCATTGAGCAGCAGCTTACACCTTGGATAGAGCAAACATCTGCGCCGCTGACCAACACAGCTATGCCCTGGCTACAAAACCACACTGCTTGCATTGGCTGTAGACACTATCACGGGACAGCTTACGGCGAAGAGATGCTGGTATGCGGCATGCATCCCTATGGTCCAGAAGCGAGAACCTGTAACGATTGGGCTTCAGTGTGGCCTAGCGATGCATCTTCTTAATTCTTGAGATCTATAGCCTCCCGCACTTAGCTCTAGACACCACTAATAGCTACAGCCCTCACTCTACAAAGCGCTAAGTGCATAGCAAAGCACGAATGCATCCGCACTTTGCTATATCAGGCTTGTAGCAAGGGATAGAAATGACCGACAGGGCCTTGTCCTTTACCGATAGAAAGAGAGTGCTTTAGAGCTTCTGTTACGTAAGCTTTGGCAGATTTGACAGCATCGAGAGGGTCCATATCCTTTGCCAGATTAGCGGCGATCGCACTCGATAAAGTACATCCTGTTCCATGAGTATTCGGCGTATCCACCTGCTCTGTTTCTAGCACTTCACAGACAAGCGAACCGTCAATAGCACTAGTACACCAAACGTCGATACCGCGAAGCTTACCAACGAAGCCACCACCTTTCACAATTACCGCTTTTGGGCCTAACGTCAGAATCTTCTGTGCCGCCTTTTTCATGTCATCAATCGTTGCGACAGTCATGTCTGCCAAGATTTGCGCTTCGTAGCGATTAGGAGTGAGGACAGTGGCTAGCGGGATTAGCTGGTTTTGCAGAGAGGCGATCGCGCCTTCATCAATCAACCGAGCGCCCGTACGCGATACCATCACTGGATCTACCACCAGCTTCGCAATCGGGGTTGCCGTCAGATGCGCCGCAACTGCCTCAATAATGGGCTGATTAAGCAGCATGCCGGTCTTAGCTGCCTGCACGCCAATGTCACTCGTCACCGCTTCAATCTGAGCGATTACGGATTCAGGCGGAAGGGCATCGACTCGGGTAACGCCTGTTGTGTTTTGCGCGGTTACGCAGGTAAGGGCACTGGTCCCATGCACCTGATGGAACGAGAAAGTGCGCAAGTCAGCTTGAATGCCTGCGCCACCACCGCTGTCAGAACCAGCAATGGTAAGCGCAACGGGAGGAATGTTGAGCATTACCGGTTACGGCGACGCTGTAGGAATTCAGGGATATCTAGATTTGGTGAAATCACTGGCTGATTGGTCGCGTCTTCGGTGGATTCGGCTGCGGGCTCTGCGCTGGCACCGCCCACCGCATCGAACACCCCTGTGTTTGGTGATGTACGCGGCATCTGCGTGACGTTACTGCTGCTGCCAGTAATCGATGGAATGCTGCGACTTTCCATACTGAAGCCGGTAGCAATCACTGTGATGCGAATTTCACCTTGGAGACGGTCATCAATCACCGCACCAAAGATAATGTTCGCATTCGGATCGACCGCTTCGTAGATAATCTCAGCAGCCTGATTGACCTCGTGCAGGGTAAGGTCGCTACCACCTGTGATATTGAAGACTACGCCGCCTGCACCATCGATAGACGTTTCGAGCAGGGGTGAAGAAGTGGCTGCGATCGCAGCGTCTCTTGCCCGCGACTTACCGGAGCCGACGCCAATACCCATCAGCGCTGAGCCCGCATCGGCCATCACAGCTCTCACGTCGGCAAAGTCAACGTTGACTAGGCCAGAAATAGTGATGATATCGGAAATACCCTGTACACCTTGGCGCAAAATATCGTCTGCAACGCGGAACGCTTCCTGTACAGGTGTCTGCTCAGAGATAACGGACAAAAGCTTGTCGTTTGGAATAATGATGAGCGTATCGACACTGGCCTGCAACGCAGCAATACCGCTGTCAGCTTGAGACGTCCGTCGTCTGCCTTCAAAGGTAAATGGACGCGTGATAACGCCTACAGTGAGCGCACCGGCTTCCTTAGCACATTCGGCAACCACGGGAGCTGCACCTGTTCCTGTACCACCGCCCATACCAGCGGTAATAAAGACAAGATCAGAACCTTCTAGCGCCTGAAAAATTTCGTCGCGGGATTCTTCCGCTGCTTTTTGACCAATCGATGGATTGCCGCCAGCACCCAAGCCTCGGGTGAGCTTCTGGCCTAGCTGCATCGTATTTGTCGTGCTCGAATAGGTCAGCGCTTGAGCATCGGTATTTACGGTCCAGAACTCAATGCCCGCTAAGCCGCTGTCGATCATGCGGTTTACGGCATTACAGCCACCGCCACCCACACCAATGACCTTAATTCTAGCAACGCTGCTCGGTATAATTTCTCCACTCATCGGCTTTTCCGCTGACAGTGCACTGCCATTACTAGCTGCAAGAGATGATTGTACACCTGACCCATCATTCGCATAAGAGTTTGTGTGAGGGGATGCGTTGTTCATAGGG
>JBHJIY010000170.1:0-10989 GCA_050042985.1 Phormidesmis sp.
ATGAAGCTGAGCTGCGAGAGAAGGGGAGTGCACCTTTTCGGGGACGGCTGAATCCGAAGGAGCCAAGTTTGCGGAGAAGTGTGACGGCGTTGGTGGAAGAGGAGGCGAGCTTGCAGAGTGGGCAGCCAGCAGTGGTAACGGTGCTGAATGCGGAGGCGTTGCTGGGAGTAACATTGGGGGAGGAGAAGTCTGAGCAGGAGCGGTTCTTCTTTTCTTTGCAGTGGACGCGAGAAGCGTTGCTGCGATTTGAGTTTGCGGTGGTACTATGGCTGCCGGAGCAAATGGCGACGCGGATGGGACAACGCTCCCCGGACTTTTGGAGCTGGCGGGGTGGGGTATTCGAGTTTGCGAGAGGACAAGAATTGGGTGGTGTAGCAAATACTTCGTCCTCTTTTGTTACTTCTTTTGATAAGAGAGAGGTCCGACAGGAAGAGGAGTCTGTTGAAAGGTTGTTGGTACAGGTACAGGAACTGGAGAAAGATGTGCCAGAGAGTGCATTGTTAATTACGCTGTACAACGATTTGGGTGATGCATATAAGGGGCGATACGCGTATGGTGAGGCTCTGGTATGGTACGAGAAGGGGTTCGCACTGACTCAGAAAAAGGCAAATTTGGAAGGACAGGTAAGGACGCTGAGGAATATAGGCGATGCTTTACTGTTTAGCGGGCGACTTTCTGATTCGATTCGGTATTATGAGCGGTTGTTAGAGATTAATCGAGAAATTGGTGACCGCAACGGAGAAGCTCGTTCTCTCGGCAGTCTTGGCATTGCATACTATTCTCTAAGTCAGTATCAACGGGCTATCAGCTTTTACCAGCAGTCGTTGAAAATAGCACAAGAAATCGGCGATCGTCAAGGAGAAGCCAATTCCCTCGGTAACTTGGGCAACACGTACTATTATCTGGGTCAGTATCAAAGAGCTATTGACTTTCACCAGCAACAGCTAGAGATTGCACGAGAAATCGGTGATCGTCAAGGAGAAGCCAATTCCCTTAGCAATTTGGGTAGTGCGTACGGTTCCCTAGGCCAGTATCAGCGAACCATTGACTTTAATCAGCAGCAATTAGAAATTGTACGAGAAATCGGTGATCGTCAAGGAGAAGCCGCTTCCCTCGGTAATCTAGGCAATGCGCACTATTTTCTAGATCAGTATCAGCAGGCTATCGATCTCCAGCAGCAATCCTTAGAGATTGCGCGAGAAATTGGTGATCGCAATGGAGAAGCCCGTTTCCTTGGCAATCTGGGTCTTGCGTACTATTCCCTGGGCGAGTATCAGCAAGCCATCGACTTTCATCAGCAATCTTTAGAGATTGCGCGAGAACTCGGCGATCGCAACGGAGAAGCCAATTCCCAGTTCAATTCTGGTCTTGTTTTCGTCAAGCTTCATCAGAAAGAAGCTGCCCGCACCGCCTTCAAGGAAGCTCAACAGCTATATGCTGCTATGGGACTTTCCAAAAAAGTAAAAAAATGCAAAGAGCAACTGCAATCACTGAACGAATCAGAACAGAACGCTAACTAACTGAAGCGCAATCTCAGCTTAATAATCGCAGCTCACCAAACCGCCCACATGCCGATACAATAAGGCTTGCTAAACCAAGTCCCCCTCAACTGATGGCCTCTAATAAGTCCCCACAAGCACCTACCCCCAACGACAGCAGCGACTCCGGCCTCGAAGGCATTCGCGCCGCTCGCCTACAAAAGGTAGAGGACTTAAAACAAGCAGGCCAGATCCCCTATGCCTACAGCTGGGACATCACTCACCCCATTGCCGATCTGCAAGCAAAATTTGCTGACCTCGAAGCAGGCGCGGAGCAAGACTTTGAAGTTTCCATCGCTGGCCGCATCATGGCGCGCCGCGTATTCGGTAAGCTGGCCTTCTTCACCGTACAAGACGAAACTGGCACCATACAGCTGTACCTGGAGAAGAAAACCATCCAGGCAGAAATGGGCACAGCAGACGAAAAAGCCTTTAACCATTTGAAGCAGCTGACGGATGCCGGCGACATCATCGGCGCGAAGGGCACGATTAAGCGTACTGATAAGGGCGAGCTTTCTGTAAAAGTAAAGCAGTATGCCATGCTCACAAAGTCGCTACTGCCCCTACCCGATAAGTTTCACGGCCTTACCGACGTTGCCAAGCGCTACCGGCAGCGCTACGTCGATCTCATCGTCAATCCTGATGTGCGCGATACCTTCCGTAAGCGGGCAAAGATTACCGCTGCGATTCGTCGCCATCTGGATGAGCTGGGCTACATCGAAGTGGAGACGCCTGTGCTGCAATCCGAGCCCGGTGGGGCGGAGGCTCGGCCTTTTGTGACCTATCACAATACGATGGATATGGAGCTGTATCTGCGGATTGCGACGGAGCTGCACCTGAAGCGGATGGTGGTGGGTGGCTTTGAGAAAGTCTTTGAGCTGGGGCGAGTGTTTCGTAATGAGGGTATTTCTACCCGGCACAATCCAGAATTTACCACCATTGAAATGTATCAAGCCTACGGCGACTATCAAGACATGATGGCGCTGACTGAGAACATGATTGAACAGATTGCTAAAGATGTGACGGGTAGCGCCACGGTGCCTTATCAGGGTGAAGAGATTAGCTTTGCTAAGCCCTGGAAGCGGATTACGATGCACGCAGCCGTGCAAGAGAAAACGGGGATTGATTTTAGTCAGTTTGATGACCTAGCAGCGGCGAAGGCGGCGGCGAAAGATGCGGGTGTTGGGGATGTGGATGACTGTGAGAGTATTGGTCATGTGCTGAATGAAGCCTTTGAACAAAAGGTGGAAGAGACTTTGATGCAGCCTACATTTGTGACAGACTACCCGGTTGAAATCTCGCCGCTCTCGAAGCCGCATCGCAGTAAGCCTGGTTTGGTCGAGCGATTTGAGCTGTTTATTGTGGGTCGTGAAACGGCGAATGCTTTTTCGGAGCTGACAGATCCGGTCGATCAGCGTGAGCGATTGGAGCTTCAGGCTGCGAAGAAAGCGGCAGGTGATTTGGAGGCGTGCAGCTTGGACGAAGACTTTATTACGGCTTTGGAATACGGGATGCCGCCTACGGTAGGTATGGGCATTGGGATCGATCGCCTGGTGATGGTACTGACCGATTCGCCGAGCATTCGCGATGTGATTGCCTTTCCGCTGCTAAAGCCGGAAGCGGAAGCGTAAAGCAGTGAGGTTGTGATGTTTTGTTTTCTCAATGGGCTGGTTGCTGGTGCAATGCGTTGGTTGCTGATGCTTTTTTGAGGTTTGTATAAGCGTATTTCTCAAATTAGAATCCAGCAATTCGATTGAGGCAAATGAGGAATAGATATGCGTTGGGTACGAGTGCGTAGTTGAAGGAGAAACTGCCGTTCCCAGACCACCACTGAGCATCCTTATGCTTGAAGGTGATGAATCCGCCGTGCAAACTAGCTTGCTTAAAGTCGCTGATGTCTACTACCTGGGAGCCGCCTTTTTTCAGGAAAAATTCTAGGTTGCCTTTTCTCATACGAATGGTTTGAATCTTGTTTTTCTCAGGTTTCTCGCTCATAGGGAAATCAACGTATTCGTTTTCTTCAAATTGCTCATCTACTATCTGTAGCAAGTGTTTGGTCCAAGCAGACTCTGCCGACTCAGCGAAGCAGTACTTATCTTTACCACCTCGTTTTTTCTTCTCACCATAGTAGTACCCTTCAACAACAAACTTAGTTTTGTCTGTCAGTGTCCATACATACTTGTACGACGTGCCTGCATAAATTCCATTTGTGTGCTGATGAATCTTGGTGACAAATAAAGCAGCGGCTTTGTTAAAGAGTAAGATTTTTGTTTGTGGTTTTCCGGGTATGCATAGCCTTGCAGAAGACTCACAAACTCCTATTTTCCCAACAAAATAACAATAGACTTTGTCCTCATAAATTAGTGCAGCGCTCAGTAGTGTGCAGAGCCCACCACTGATAGCGAGCGTGTAAATACTTGGCGCTAAAGAGAAGGAAATCAGCGTAATTGTCACTGACAATGCAACTAAAACTGCTATGCCAGCAAATAAACTTTTACCTGATTTTTGTTTTGATGGTGTGCCATCGACACAGGTAAGCTCACCAATTTCCCGTGGAGGACCCACAAAAAAATCTACTGTTGATAGGTCTTTTTCTGGTGTGCAACTTGGGGTGTTGAAGGGAGGTGTCCAAACTTTCTGTAGATGGCTATTCATGAGAAGTCTAAATAAGAATTAGTGTATGTAGATGAGTTTTCCCTATCTAGAAACTGATAAAACGGTGGCCAGGTTAACTGTGATGAACGTACGGACTACAGGTGAACTGGGTAACTTACGCAGGCTTGTTAATTGATTTCAATTGAAAGCTCATAGGTGGCGTTTCCTCGGGTGCCGCCTACGATGATTTTGTAGTCGCCTGTGTGTGGCAATGGGATATCTTCTTGGGTGAGTTCTGTGCCTAAAATCATGCCGCTGGGTGAGACGATGTCAAAAACGGCGTTGTCTTCTGTTGAGCTGATGGCTAGCTTCATTTCTTGGCCACCTTGAGCGGTGAGCTGGTAGACGTCGCGATCGCCTCTCACCACCGCATTACTCACTACGGTACTACTACTGCCAGAATCGAAGAATACCTGCTGAGTATGTACTCGAACCGCGCCATCGGTAAGATCTTTTGCCTCTAGTCCGTCCTCATTTTGAAAGGCTTTGTTGACGGTGTTGCAGCTTTCTGTGTTCAGTGTGTTTTTGTTTACTGTGAGTGTGCTATCAGAGACTTTCCAGGTCTCTTGGTTATTTTGTTTGTCATATTCTATCCAGGTCGCTACGTCTAAGTTGAGATTGCTGCCATCTATGGTGCCATCTACGGCTTGGATGTACGAAGTGTAGTATCCGTCTGCTTCGTTGTGAATGACGCCTTGCACATTGCCGATTACTCTATCTGAATCGTCTATGGTGAAGCGGGCGTGAATGGTATCGATCGCTGTTTTGGTGGTGTAGCAATATTCTCCAGGTGCGAGTGCTGGAAAAATAGGCTGTGGTTTGTTCTGTTCTGCTTTTTGTTCTTCGGATGCTTTTTTATCGTCAGAAACGCTGTTGTTATTAGCACCCACTTCTTCGTTAGCTGCTGACTCATCGGGCTCTGATTGAGTAGTGGTTTCGTCAGTGGGTGCTGCTGTTTCTGGCTGCGGCCCGCAGCCGATGAGTGCTACGAGCAGTAAAAGTGCGCAAATGGGTTTGTTGCTGAGCCGGACGATGGTTTTAAGCATTTGTTTTGACGGGTGGCTTGTGATGGATAGCTTGTTATGGAGGGGGGCGAGCTTTTGACTAGCTATACCTTTTGGTTTGTAGCTGTGTAAATCAGTAGATGCCGTAAGTTTTTATTGTTATTTTGTTACATTGTCCCTAGCGTAGCTCGATTGGGATAGATGCAGCTGTGGCCGCATGTGTGAGGAAACAACTGCGACGAGTGCTATTACGCAAATTTACCTGCGGCTGCTTTGTATGGATATCAGGCAGGGTAAGACCCCAAGTACTCAGGGGTAAGCGGGAAAGCTAAAGGCGGTGTCTTCTTCCTTATTGCCAAAAGCCTACAACCATGACTCAGTCTCCGACGAGTAGCGTTTTTTTATCTTTGTCTCAGCATAGTCAGGGCGGGCTTGCTGAACGAGTGGAAGATCTCTCCATTCCTGACTTTATTGATTTCCTAGAACGAACGACGCGTGACTTTAAGCAGTTCCTTAAGGTGATTGATCTCATCAATAATCAATCGCTAGAGCCGATGCTCGATGAGCTGTTAGAGACGTTTACGCTCAAGATTGGGCAGATTTTGCAGGCGGAGCGGACCACGATTTTTGTGGTGGACGAAGATAGGCAAGAGCTGTGCTCGAAAATTGCGCAGGGGACCGGGGGAGATAGCTTAGAAATTCGGCTGCCGCTAGATCAAGGGATCGCTGGCTATGTGGCGACGACGGGGAAAGGGGTAAATATTCCCGATGCCTATGCCGACACGCGCTTTAGCGATGCGACAGATAGGCAAACAGGCTATCGAACGCGAAACATTTTGTGTATGCCAGTGGTGAGCAGTGGCGGCAAGGTCGTTGCCGTTGCGCAACTGCTCAACAAGATCGGTACTCGTCCTTTTTCTACAGAAGATGAGTCTCGTTTTGCTCGCTTTGCACCCTCTATCGGTATCTTGCTGGAAACCTGTCAGTCTTTTTACCTAGCGGCTCGCAATCAAAAAGGGGTTGCTGCTTTGCTCAAAGCGATCTCCTCAATGGAGCAAAGTTTGAATTTGGCGGTGACGTTGCAGTCTGTGATGGCCGCTGCGCGTGAGCTGATGCAAGCGGATAGAAGTACGCTGTGGCTGCTCGATGAAGGGCGAGGTGAGCTGTGGTCTCAGGTGACAAGCGCCGATGGCCAGACGCTGATTGATCTCCGCTTGCCCGCAGATAAGGGAATTGTGGGCTTTGTGGCAGCGTCTGCGGAGACGCTGAATATTCCCGATGCCTATCGTGATGAGCGCTTTGACGTGTCTTCTGACCGGAAGACGGGCTACAAAACGCGAAATATTTTGTGCATGCCAGTGTTTAACTCTAGCGGCAAGCTGATGGGGGTGAGCCAGCTGATTAACAAGCGGCAAGGACAGTTTACGACGCTCGACGAGTCGTTTATGAAAGCGTTTAACACGCAGGCGGGAATCGCGCTGGAGAATGCGCAGTTGTTCCAGGAGATATCTCAGGAAAAACAGTATCAAAAAGACATGCTAGAGAGTTTGTCGGATGCGGTGATTTCGACCGATATGGTGGGACGGATTGTCACGATTAATGAGGCGGCGTTGAAGCTGTTGGGCTGTCCGGTAGGTGCGAGGGGGCGCTGGGGAGAAGGCGGAATGAATGAGGATGGCGATGAACAGCGGGTAAATGCGGTGATCGCTGCTCGGTGGCAGGCTGAACTGATTGGTCGTTACCTGTGGGATGTTGTTCATTTGGAGCGATTGCGGCAAAGGTTGGAAGATAGCTTGCAGTGTGGGGCGCGGCACTATGTGCCGGAGCAGGGGCTGACGGTGCTGGTGGCGACCGTGACAGATGCGGCTGATGCGGCTGAAAGAGAGAAAGGTCAGCGGTCTGAGAACTGTGTGCTGGTGGTGCCGGATGTGGAAGGGTATCGGCTGTGGGGATCGGATGAGTGCGATATTGTTGCCAGTCAAGTGATGGGATGGAATCGGAGTATTAACCTGACGGTGAGCCCGCTGAGTGATCCTCAAGGTGGGGTTCGTGGTGGATTGGTTGTGCTAGAAGATATTAGCCAAGAGAAGCGGATGAAGACGACGCTGTATCGGTACATGACGCCGAGTGTGGCCGACCGGGTGATGGCGCTGGGTGAAGATGTGCTGATGGTGGGTGAGCGAAAGGATGTGACAGTGTTGTTTTCGGATATTCGCGGCTATACGACGCTGACGGAGAAGCTAGAGGCGGCGGAGGTAGTCTCTATGCTGAATGAGTATTTTGAGACGATGGTGGAATCGGTATTTCACTGTGAGGGCACGCTCGATAAGTTTATTGGCGATGCGTTGATGGCGGTATTTGGCGCGCCGCTGCCGCTGGAGAATCATGCGTGGTCGGGGGTGCGTTCGGCGTTGGATATGCGCCGTCGTTTGGTGGTGTTTAATGAAGAGAGGGTGCGGCAGGGACAGCCGGAGCTGCGAATTGGGATTGGGCTGAGTTCTGGAGAGGTGGTTTCTGGCAATATTGGCTCGCAGCGGAAGATGGAGTATACGGTGATTGGCGATGGGGTGAATCTCAGCTCTCGGCTGGAGAGTATTACCAAGCAATATGGCTGCGATATTGTGCTGAGCGAGCATACCTATGAGCTATGCAAAGAGAGAATTCGAGTGAGAGAGCTGGATTTGATTCGGGTGAAAGGCAAGATGGAGCCGGTGAAGATATATGAGCTGATTGGAGAGATTTCTCAGCCTGTAGATCGCAAGACTCAGAGTTTCTTAGACATGTACGACAAGGGCCGAGAAGCCTATAAGGCGGCTTCTTTTGATCTAGCGATTTCGCTGTTTAATCTGGCTCAGGCGCTGCGACCAGGCGATCGCGCTGTTGAGCTGCATTTGTCGCGATCGCAAATGTACATACTGCGTCCCCCCGGCGAAAACTGGGACGGCGTACATGTAATGACCATGAAATAAACAACGGTACAACAAGCATCTAGGTTGTGCAGAAAGTCATGGGTCAACCGTGACCTAATCGTGACCTTTAGGGGATCTTGAAAGAGAAAGTGTGCACTAGAGTTGGTCTATCGACAAGGCCTCTAGCACAATTTCTGTATGAGTATTCAGTTTTTGGAAACCGCTGAGCATGTTCCCGATGGCTTGAGCCGTGGTGCCTCTGGCCATTACCCCAAACGCCGCTTTGCAAAAGGAATGGCGGCACTTGTTTTGCTGGGCTTGCTAGTAGGCGGCAGTTCTCTTTTATATCGACGGTTTGTTCTGTTGCCCCAAGCGCAAGAACAGGCGCAAACCCAAACGGTCGGTGTAGAGACCGCTACGCTACCGATTACTGTGGCAGCCAATGGCACGGTAGAGCCTGAGCAGCTGACGAACGTGAGCCCCAAAACCTCGGAACGGCTAGATTCTGTCGCTGTTGCAGAAGGGGACGCGGTAGAAGCGGGCCAGATTTTGGCCTACATGGATGATTCTGACCTGCAGGGACAGCTGATTCAGGCGCAGGGTGAACTGTCTGCCGCTGAGGCGAACTTAGCAATGGCTGTGGCTGGAAACCGCCCTCAAGAAATCTCTCAGGCCGAGGCGAGTTTGGCCAGCGCTGAGGTGAGTTTGAACCAGGCAGAAGAAGTGTTACAGCGTTACGAATCGCTCTATGCGCAAGGAGGGATTTCAGCCGAGGAAACAACAGGCTACCGTACGGCGAGAGATACCGCTCGCGCTGAGGTAGAAAATGCGCAGCAGGCGCTCAACTTGAGCCGGGCCGGGAGCCGTGAGGAAGAAATTGCGCAGGCTGAGGCGCAGGTGGTGCAGGCGGAAGGGGCGCTAACAACCATTGAAACTCAGATTGAAGATACGGTGATTCGGGCTCCTTTTGGTGGGGTGGTGACGGCTCGCTACGCGGATCCGGGTGACTTTGTCTCTCCTTCTACTGCCGCTAGTGAAACGACGTCTTCGTCATCTTCTTCTATTCTCTCTTTGGCATTTAATTATCAGGTGGTGGCTAACGTTGCTGAGACGGAGATTGCTCAGATTCAGCCGGGGCAGCCGGTTAGTATTCGCGCCGATGCTTTCCCTGATCGCACGTTTGAGGGATCTGTTGCACAGGTAGCTGAACAAGCGACGGTGACCTCTAATGTGACGAGCTTTGAAGTGAGGGTGAACCTTTCTGAAGAAGTCCAAAGCGTGCTGAAGCCTGGAATGAATGTGGATGTAGAGTTTGAGGCGGGAGCGCTGGCCGATGTGCTGGTGGTGCCGACGGTTGCGGTTGTTCGCGAGGAACAGGGTGAAGGGGTGTTGATTATGGGTGCGGATGGGCGTCCTCAGTTTCAGCCGATTGAGACGGGGGTGACCGTTGAGAATAAAACAGAAGTAATGTCAGGGTTGGAAGGGAATGAACAGATTGTGCTGAGTGCGGCTGAGGGCCTGCCTGAAAATCGGCGCAACATTGGAGGTCCGCCAGGCATTGGTGGCGGCGGCGGTGGTGGTGGCGGTGGCGGCGGTGGCGGCGGTCCTAGGGGAGGTGGTCCTGGTGGTGGCTAAGCTACGTTTGCAGAGGGGCAGGTTACCTAGTCAAGGCGGTGTGTCTTCTGTTTCTATGTTTGAAGTTGTGACGATGGCGACCGCAGCGCTTTGGAGCAACAAGCTGCGAACTGCCCTCACGATGCTAGGTGTGATTATCGGCATTATGGCGGTGATTGCGGTGACTTCTGTGGGGCAAGGCGTGCAGTCTGCAACGGAGGCGAACTTACAGGGGCTAGGGGCGGATATTTTACGTATTCGATCTGGGGCGGTGAACAGTGGCAACGTGAGTCAAGGGCGAGGCAGTGCAACCACGTTGACTTGGAGTGATGCGCTGGCGATTGAATCTCAAGTGTCGGTGGTGGATGAGGTGACTGCCTATTTAGAACAGAGTTCTCAAGTGGTTTATGGGCAAAACAACACGTCTACTACAATTTTGGGCACCGCTACTTACTACCCGACGGTGAGCAACATTACGCTGAATTCGGGGCGTTATTTTACAGAGGAGGAGCTGAGCACTGCGCAGGCAGTTGCGATACTGGGCTCTACTGTGAAGACTGATTTGTTTGGGGGCAGTGATCCGATTGGTGCGAATATTCGTATTCAAGGAGAGCGCTATGCCGTTTTGGGCGTTGCTAATGAAAAAGGGTCACAGGGACGAGAGAATCCCGATGAACAGATATATGTGCCATTAACAAATATGTCTGCTCGGCTGGTGGGCAACAATGCTTTGAAAGGACTTGCGGTGGAGGGCATTTCGGTGAAGGTGAGTGAGCAGGCCATGCTGGAAGCAGCTGACTTTCAAATCTCGAATTTGCTGCGGGTGCGTCACAATATTTTTCCCTCGAAAGAAGATGAAGATGACTTTCAAATTGTGAGTGCGGCCGACCTTGTGGAGACGCTGACGAGTACGGTAGGACTCTTTAGCGTGATGGTGGCGGCGATCGCAGCTATCTCTCTAGTCGTTGGTGGCATTGGTATTGCCAACATCATGCTGGTATCGGTGGTGGAGCGCACCCGCGAAATTGGTATACGGAAGGCGGTGGGGGCGACTAATCAGGCAATTTTGAGTCAGTTCTTGGCGGAGGCGATCGCAATTTCTGCCGCTGGTGGCGTTCTGGGTGTGGTATTGGGGATTGCGATCGCTCGCATCTCAGCCACCATGTTCGATTTTCCCTTTGTGGTTTCTCTTTGGTCAATTGTTTTAGGCGTTGGCCTTTCTTTTGTGATTGGCATTGTTGCCGGGGTGATTCCGGCTCGCAGCGCGGC
>JBHJIY010000171.1:0-6726 GCA_050042985.1 Phormidesmis sp.
GTCAACAAGCTACTTAAGGACTATGCCCACGACTTTGAGCAGCAGCCTGCCGCAGCCTAGTACCGGTTGCCTAGTGCTGACAGCGTTCAGTGTAACTGGCCTGCTAGTAATGACAAATACTTAGTCATCTGGGATCGCATCTACACCGCTTCTCTTACACATGACTCTAAACAGAAACGACTGCTGGTATTAACCAGCAGTCGTTTCTGTGTGTTGACGGTCCTACGGTCTATCTTTCGACTGTAAAACCTCGACTGCTGTGCCGATGTCCACCAGTTTATACAAATGCTTAATGTCTCGATTTCGCATGCGTACGCAGCCGTGGGAAACCGCTTCTCCGATTAGCTCTTCTTGATTCGTTCCATGGAAGCCGATTTGGGCTTCCCCATTTGACCAGAAGCCGATCCAGCGATCGCCTAGCGGATTATCTGGGCCAGGTGGAATTTCTTCTTTAGTGATGGGGTGTTGCCAAGCAGGGTTTTCAATTTTACTCATAACCGTAAAACGACCGGTCGGTGTTTGCCAATCGTCTTGACCGACGGCAACGTCAAAGCGAACGGTTGGTTTGCCCATGCGAGTAACGTCCAGATAGCGCCCATCGAGAGAAAGAACTAAACGCGCTGGCAGCTCGGCTTGGACAGTTGGTTGATCTAGCCGCTGCTGATTGAAAGGAAGTGCGCGCGACCAGAAACTATCAGCATCGGAACCCATGGCTCCGGACTCGGGTAATTCTGCGGCTTGGGCGGCTGAAGAGGTGTTGGAGCTGGAAAGCTTGATATTGCCCCGAACGACCATAAGATTGTCGGGTGTAACGACGCGATCAGGAAATGGACTGCGCCATTCGAGCGCAGCTAGGCTGACAGCACAGCCAAAGCATAATCCTACAAAACAGCGTACAAGCGGAGGCTGCCGTCTCACTTTACTGTCTCCCAATGTATTTCCTCGTTCTGGATCAAGCGCTTCAAAACTTCTCCTTTGTTTCGACGTCTTGCTAGAATTATTGTTGCATTTTAGATGGTCCTTGCATTCTAGACGTGCAAATAGCTCAGAGGGAAAGAACGCGTGGTAGTTAAGCCAGATTGGTTACGGGTAAAAGCCCCTCAGTGGGAGCGGGTGGGTGATGTCAAAGGCATTTTGCAGGACTTGGGCCTCAATACCGTTTGCGAAGAGGCTTCTTGCCCCAACATTGGCGAATGCTTTAGCGTCGGCACCGCAACGTTCTTAATCATGGGCCCAGCCTGTACTCGCGCTTGCCCCTACTGCGATATCGACTTTGAAAAGAAGCCTCAGGCACTAGATCCATTAGAACCGCTACACCTGGCAGAGGCCGTGCGTCGCATGAAGCTAAAGCACGTAGTGATCACCTCCGTAAACCGAGATGACCTACCCGATGGTGGCATAAGTCAATTCATCCACTGCATAGAAGAAACGCGCAAGGTATCGCCACAA
Organism: Phormidesmis sp.; assembly: GCA_050042985.1. Lineage (GTDB taxonomy): Bacteria > Cyanobacteriota > Cyanobacteriia > Phormidesmidales > Phormidesmidaceae > Phormidesmis. The sequence goes on from JBHJIY010000171.1 coordinate 1,450, forward strand.
ACCACAATCGAAGTGCTAATTCCTGATCTGTGCGGCAACTGGGATGCGCTAGAAACGCTCTTGCTGGATGGGCAGCCGGAAGTGCTAAATCACAATACGGAAACGGTACCCAGGCTATATAAAAAAACACGACCTCAGGGTGACTATCGGCGGAGTTTGGAACTGTTGAAGCAAGCGAAGGCGATCGCACCTTGGACCTCCACTAAATCCGGCATCATGGTAGGCCTCGGCGAAACCGACGCCGAGGTGCGCCAAGTACTCGGCCACCTACGCGCTATTGACTGCGACATCGTCACCATCGGCCAATACTTGCAGCCCACCCAAAAACACCTCGGCGTCAAAGACTTCGTGTCCCCAACTCAATTTGAAGCATGGCGAGTTGCTGGCGAAGAGATGGGCTTTTTGCAGGTTGTGTCTTCTCCGCTTACTCGCAGCTCTTACCATGCGGAGCAAGTGCAGCAGCTTATGAAAACCTACCCGAGGTTGAGACCTCAGAGCTGATGGATACAGTTTTATCAGAAGCAAAAATTTACAGTCGGTTGGGTATCACAAAGGCTCGGTTGCTATCTTATTGCTACAGATGGCAGGTTGCCGAACTGTCTTTTTTTGGTTCTATTCTCACGGAAAACTTTAAAGAGACTAGCGATATTGATGTACTTGTGAGCTATTTGCCTACGGCTAAGCGTGGTTTGATTGAGAAAATCACAATGAAAGAAGAGCTGGAGGAACTCACAGGCAGAAAAGTGGATTTAGTGAGTAAACAAGCTGTAGAGCGAAGCAGGAACTGGATTCGTCGGAGCAATATTTTAGGAACGGCAGAGGTTTTCTATGTCGCGTGATGCGTCTGCTCTGTTAGATATTTCTGATGCGATCAGTTTGATTGAGCAGTATACAAAAGGGCTTAGTCAAGTAGATTTTGAAGCTAGCGTAGAAAAGCAAGATGCTAGTGTCCGACGTATTACTATCGTTGGAGAAGCGACTAAACGACTCACAAAAGGGTTCAGAGCACAGCATCCTACGATTCCTTGGAAACAGATTGCCGGAATGCGAGATGTTCTTTCTCACGATTATGACGAGGTTGATCTTGAGGAAGTATGGCGAGTGACAAAAGAGAATTTACCTCAGCTAGCAGACTATATCCGCCCTCTACTACCCAAATCAGATTGACGGCTATTTCTCACTTGGCTTGTTGATACTGCTATGAAAAAAATTGCTTTAAGTTTTCGTCGTATGGAGGGTAAATACTCATCACATAGCCCGACGCACCATCAACAATGACCGTATGCGGAAGGCCAAATGCTTTCATTTCGTACGCAGATAGGCTTGCACCCTGCAATCTGAGCCGGGTTTCATCTAAAAACACATGATTTTTTTTGCCCTGCTCGTGGGCGACTCGAATGACACCGATGGCCGTGCCGTAGTCTACTGCGGCATTCAATACTGAGAAAGGCACTCATGGTCGTCGGGCCAGTAAACGGGCCCAAGAGAGATCTTCACCATTCTAAGGAGCAAAACTGCACCCTTTAGCGGGCGGTTCACTTGAAGAAATTAGCGCAGCGTGCGTAAAACGAGAGCTGAAGTGGGATAAGTAAAGGTATCTTTCTCATCTACTTTATTTGTTTTACTTACGCGATCGCTATGTCCACTGACGTCCCTGCTTCAGGCCAGAATTTAGGCCAGAACTCAAACCAGAACTTAGACCCATACTCAGGCCAATCTGCTATCCGAGCGAAGGGGCCTGTGACTTTGATGCCAGCAGCGGTGACGCGTTCGGCAACTGAAAAGGACCGATTTATTGTGTGTGGCTTGGGCAGCCTGGGTCAGCAAAGCGTGATCAATCTCAAAAAGTTTGACTATGACCCTTTTGAAGTTTCGATTACGGCAATTGACCGGCAAGTGGTTCAAGAATGGGAGATTGATAATTTGCCTGGTCAGCTGGCGGTGGATCCTATTTTGGGGGACTGTCGGCGTGAGGAGGTGCTGAGGGCCGCTGGAATTGATGAAAGCCGGGCGATTTTGATCGTGACGAGCGATGAAAGTACCAATGTAGAATGTGCGATCGCAGCTCGACGCCTCAATCCTGACATTCAAATCATCCTGCGCTCCTCGCGCCATAGCTTAAACACACTGCTAGAGCGTCAGCTAGGCAAGTTTGTCGCGCTAGATGCCACTGAATTACCGGCTATGACATTTGCATTAGCTGGGCTGGGTGACGATACCATTAGCGTCTTTAATATTGGACGACATCGGTTTCGAGTCGCTGAGCAGTTTGTCAGAACAGGTGACCCTAGGTTCGATCAGCAGGCAATGCAGCAGCTGCATCGAGGGCAGTTCCGTCTGCTCGATTTCAACCCGGTTGACAATCCACAGCAGCCTTTGGGCTGGGCAACGACAGCGTCCTCTGTATTTCACCGATGGCAGCCACATGTCAGGGTTTCGCCGGGCGATAAAGTCGCCTATATAGAAGTCGTGAATGAGGTAGAGCCCCCTGAAGAAAGTAAAAATCCGCTGGCAGGTATTGGGCACTGGCTGGAGGAATTGCGCAACGGCGACTGGCGACGACAGCTAAGAAATTGGCGAGCCTCACCGGAGGCGTCTTTGGAAAGGGTGGTAGGGTTCGCAATCCTTACAGCGCTTTTTCTGCTACTCACCAGTACCTTTTTACTCAATTCAACCGTCCCTGGGATTACCTGGGGCAGAGCTATTTCTCTCGGCGCAATTTTGCTACTGGGCGGCTACGGCGATGTGTTTGGTGGATTTACGCCTTCGGGGGTACCCGGCTGGGTACAGCTAGTGTGCTTGATGATTGCGCTCGCCAGTATTCTAGTCGTCTTAGGTGTTTTAGGCTTACTGGCCGATCAGCTACTCAGCTCTCGGTTCGACTTTTTGCAAAAGCGGCCTCGCCTACCTCGCAGTAATCACGTGGTGGGCATCTGGCTAGGTCGCATTGGTCGCAAAGTTACGAGTCTGCTGCAAGACCTGAATCAGCCGTTGGTCGCTATCGACACGCAGCTGACTCACCCCGAGCTCTTTACCCAGGTGCCGCTACTAATTGGCAACGTGGTAGAAGAGCTATCTGCCGCGAATTTAGCCTCTGCTAAAAGCCTGATTGCAGTGACAGATGATCAAATGCTTAATCTGGAAGTTGCACTGCTAGCGTCTGAAAAAAATTTGGGGGGTCGGCAACTTTTTTCTCCTGTGGTGCGTACGCGAAGTCAAAGCTTTAGCGATAACCTAGCTGCACTGATGCCTCAAGCTAGAGCCTTTTGCCCCTATGCGCTGTCGGCAGAAGCGTTTGCGGGTGCGGCTTTTGGTGAAAGTATTTCGGGGTTATTTCGCCTGTCGGACCAGACCATTCTGATTACGGAGTACTTGATTGAGGCTGGAGATACGCTGGCAGGGAAGCAAATTGCGCAGGTTTCTTATGGGTACGGTGTGGTGCCCATTTTGAGAGAAACACGCGCTGGCGGAATCTCTTCTGAAGAGAATCGCCAAGGAAAGCTCTGCACTATTTTGATGCCAACTGATGAGCAGTATCTGGTGCCGGGCGATCGCTTATACGTGCTTTCTTCTATCAATGGGCTACGCCGCATAGAACGTGAAGAGATGACTCGGCCTCGCCTTTGGCGACTTGCTGCCGATGGGTTGCCGAACGCTAGCGCCGCTGCGGACATTGTTCAAATCCTTTCTAAACTTGCTAACTGCTCACCCTCACAGGCCCAGGCTTTTGTAAATCAGCTACCGACTTCAATTGATATTCAGCTTTACGATTACCAGGCGGCTCGCCTAATTCAGATAATGAAAGAGCGCCTACCGATAAGACTAGCGCCTATAAATAAGGAGGGAAATTAAGTAAATTCACTGAGTTTGCACAGCAATCACGCTCTACAATGCAAGTTGATGTAAGTACGCTCAAGTCGCCCCCGTCTTATATATGACATCGCTCAAAGAAAGGGAGTCTACCAACGTCATTACGTCTCCCGACACAGCCTCTGCTGATACGACCGCTGATATTACGTCTGAATTTGCTACTGCTAAGGCCAGTCGTTTGCGGCGGCTGGGCAGTGCTTTTGTGCGTCATCCCAGACTCACCCAAACGGCTATCCTTCTCGTGCTAGCTACCGGCACCGGTGCTTTTTTACTGTTCTCATTGTTTAGAGGGGCCTGGTCGCCGCATCAAAACAACATCGGTGTACTTACAACGATCTTCAAAATGGAGCTGAACCGAGAAGATACCCGGATAATTGAAGAAAATCCGCAGCAGGTGATTACCCGCTCCTATCGGTCCTTAGAACCGTATGTGGCGAATGATGACTGGGTTTGGATCAATCGATTTGGCAGTACTATCACCTACGGCAGGAAAGACCAGAGATTGATCGCTTCTTGCAGCGCGTATTCACCACTGTATTTAATCTGTAACTTAAGCGAAATTCCGTAAAAGCTATCGAGTAGCTTTTAGAGAAAGATAAAGAAGCCGCAGAGCGTTCCAATACTCTGCGGCTTCTTTATCTTTGAGCTAACCGACCGTTGAAACTCTAGGCAGCTCTCGCAGCAGGTAATGCGGGCGTAGCAGGAGCAGTAGTTGTTAAGAACTCACGGATGATTCTGGCAATCGCCCTTTGCGCCACACCGCTAACCACCCGACGACCCAACCCACGTGCTTCAGGCTCTGCAATAAGCTTGGGCAGGACCGAAGCAACTGTTGCAGGGTTAAAGCCAGGGGTATCGCGCAAAATCTTCAAAATGCGCACCGCCTGCTCCCAGCTAGTTTCCAACGATTGAGCCTGCGAGGCGACACCGACTGGCGTTGGCTCGGAGTAGCTAACGGGCAACCGCAAAGCGCGGGTGACCTGCTGTAGCAAGCTAAAGCCCATCTTGTCGATTTCCTTCGCCAGCTCGTCGGCAATGCGCACTCGCAAATATTCGCCTCGCTCCGAGAACAGGAACTCTAGCGTTTGGTCGAGCACTGTGTCCAAATCGTAATCATTACTGTTGCGGGCGTTCTTGAGCAAATTCTCTAAGCGATTCCAACGAAAGCTACCTTTTTGGAAGAGCAGCTGCTGAAGTGAGGTCCGCAGCTGAGGAGCCGGGTCAGTTAGTAATCGACGAGCTACATACGGATAGGCTTTGCTGAGCACCTTAAAGTCTGGGTCGACTGTGATGGCAATACCATCTAGCGTCACTAATGAACGAATAATCAGCGCGTAATAAGCCGGTACTCGGAATGGATATTCGTACATCAGCGCCGAAAATTCGTCGGTGATGCTCTTTAGGTTT
>JBHJIY010000172.1:0-7406 GCA_050042985.1 Phormidesmis sp.
CGACTCTCAGCAACATTGCCTGGTGAGTATTCCTCTCTAGAGAGAGACCTTAACAGATCGACCACTCTAGTAAATTTAGAAAACTATCACCTAGAGAGGTCGGCTGTGGTTCCTATTCGCGATGACAACCCGATTACAACAACACCCTACGTCACGTATGCCTTTATTGGCTTGAATGTGCTGGTGTTTTTATATGAGGCAACGCTCAGTGCCCCAAACCTGGAGGCGTTGTTTAATACGTTTGCGGTGGCGCCTAAAGACCTCAGCATGAGCTTTAATCCGGGGCTTGGTGCGCCGCATATTTCGGAGTGGGGGACGCTGCTGAGCGCGGAGGTTTTGCATGCGGGCGTTTTGCATATGGGCGGCAATATGCTGTACCTGTGGATTTTTGGCAACAACGTAGAAGACCAGCTAGGGCATGTGAAGTTCTTTTGCTTTTACTTGGTGTGTGGCGTGCTGGCGTCGCTGTGTCAGTGGTATGTGGCTCCAGCTTCGCCGATTCCTTCGTTGGGGGCGAGTGGTGCGATCGCTGGTGTAATGGGCGCATACATCTTTCGCTTTCCAAACGTACGAGTGCTCACCTTTATCCCAATTTTCTTCGCATCTGTTCGCATTCCGGCGCTGCTGTTTTTGGGTTTTTGGTTTGTAGAGCAAGCCTTTTATGGTGTGGCTAGCTTGGGTGCATCGGCAGATGTTGGCATGGGCGGCGGTGTCGCTTATTGGGCCCATGCAGGCGGCTTTGTTTTCGGTGCGGTTTTGGGTTACTTGCTTGGCCTATTCGACGATGCCGATGAGGATAATCCTAGCTACGCCGCCATCAAAGAAGGCGAAGACGCTTTGAGCGAGCCTTCAGCAGATAATAACAGCGCTGTATAGCTCGGCAATTTAGGTATACTAGCCACACTTAAAACGTGCTTTTGAAAGACGTGTGTGGCTGGTATGGTTCTTCCCAACTTTTTGATTTTTGGTGTGCAGAAGGCGGGAACGACCTCTATATACGATTACCTGAAGCAGCACCCACAAGTATTCATGAGTCCGCGTAAGGAAACGGATTTTTTTTGTCGGGATTTGAGCATACCGATTTCGGCAGATGAGCCTCGGCAAACGCGCGGGGGCAGGCAGCGAATTTTGACGATTGAAGACTATGAATCGCTGTTTGCACGGGTGGGCGATGAAGTCGCAATTGGTGAAGCGTCTCCGAACTATCTATTTACCCATGAACGCTCGGTACCGGGTATTCAAAAATACGTGCCGGATGCGAAGCTAATTGCGATTTTGCGCAATCCAGTAGAACGCGCGTATTCAGATTATTTGATGCATGTGCGGCAGGTGGTGGGAAATCGGAGTCCGCTGGCTGAGCAGGTGAAGGAAAGTGGAGAGTCGTCGCATACGCTGCTGAAGGGACGCTATTGCGAAGGAATTAAGCACTTCATAGAAGTGTTTGGCCGAGAGCAGGTGAAGATATTTTTGTACGATGAGCTGCGGCGAGATTCGGCGGGATTGATGCGGCAGATTTATGAATTCATTGGGGTAGACCCGAGCTTTGATGCCGATACGGGGCGTAAGCAGCAGACGGCGCAGGTGCCGAAGAATCAGTCGATTAATCAGCTGTTGCAAACGAATAATCCGTTGCGATCGCTGGCCGGTTCCATTTTGCGTAAGGTGATGCCAGAGGAGAGGCGGCAGCAGTTGCGATCGCGCCTCATTGCTGCAAACTCTACTGGCAAAGAAGGCCTCCCCCTTTCTGCTGAAGACCGCCAGCTATTAGAAGACTATTACCGCGACGACGTGCGGCAGTTACAGGACTTGATTGGTTACGATTTGTCTGGATGGTTTGACCTAAAGGTGTAAAAGCATCGTGTCGGCTTGGGTAGCTCGGGCATTCTATAGCTGAGCAAAGACAAGCGAGGCGGAATTTTGATAAGCAATAGCCAAGAGCTGATACAGCAAACTGATCAAGCGGTTGCTCAGCTCAGGCGGCGTGAAAGAATGCTGTGTGGTTTGGCCTCAGGCGTTGGGCTCAGTCCGGGCGAGGACTTCTGGCAATCGCTAATGGCTGCGCTGACCGATACGCTGCAAGTGGACTACGCCATCGTCAGCCAGATTTGCCCTAAAAGTGTCGTTGCTTCTACCCTGGCGGCCTATGGGCTTGGTCAACCGATAGAAAATTTTGACTATGATTTGACCCGTGGACCCTATCAAGAAGTTGCTGAGCACCATGCCCGGTTTTATTTGGAGGATGTGCGATCTCTTTTTCTCCAAGAACCAATTTTTCAGGACTACAAGATTGAAGCTTACCTAGGAATAGCCTTGCGGAATGCCGCTGATGAGATTTTGGGTTTGCTGGTTGTTCTACATCGCCAGCCTTTGGAAGATCTTGACTTCATCGAAGAAGTGCTCAGCATATTTGCTGCTAGAGCAAGCGCCGAATTGTCTCACCAACTAGCAGAACAGTCCTTGCAAAGAAAGATAAAGCAGCAGTCTACGCTGTCGCTGATTGGGCAGCTCGCTGCAACGAATGGCTCACTTGCCAGCTTGCTAGAGGTGAGTGTGATGGCCATTGCCCAAACCTTGGGTGCTGAGTACTGTCAAGTATTAGAACTATGCGCTGAACAGCAGGCTTTGCAGCTCAAGGCAGCGATCGGCTGGCCTGCGGACCTCGTCGGCTCGGCTCAAGTTAGCCTCTGTGAGGCGTCCCAGCTGGGCTATACATTTCAGCGGGCGCTACCTGTTATTGTGAGTGACTTCCACCGCGAAACTCGATTTCAAGATGTCACCTTTTTGCAGAAGTACGGTATGGTCAGTGGCGTTAGTGTGGTTATTCCCGGACCGCACGGCTCCTATGGTGTTTTGGCCGTGCATGCTAAGCAGGCAAACCGATTCGACCGAGAAGACAGTTTGTATTTACAAACCATCGCAGCGCTGATTGGGCAAAAAGTAGAACAGACTCAGGCCCACCACATCCTCAGGCAGAACGACCAAGAGTATAAATCGCTGGCCAAAAACTTTCCTGGCATTGTTTGCCGTACTATTGTCGGTGACTTGCGTGTTGGTGACTTGCGCCGGACGGCCTTTTTGAATGATCAATGCCATCTCCTGACTGGCTTCACCCCTAAAGAGCTAACCCAGAGCGGAATTTGCTCTTTAGATTACGTTATCGCTGTCGAAGACTTAGCTCGGGTTCGTTCTGTTTCGTCTCAGGCGATCGAAAGCCAGCAGACGTTTCAGATAGAGTACAAAGTTATCGATAAAATGGGCAGCGTTCGCTACTTTTGGGAAAAGGGAGAACCCGTGGCGAAAAGCGGAAGACAGCCCGCTCACATAGACAGCATTATTTTTGACATCACGCATCGAAAAGACCCAGCGCGTAGCTATTGAAATGAGACGTTACTGTATTTTTTCGCTTTCGTTACCTACTTCCAAAATCTCTGTACATCGTAGGCATCTACTTGAGTGTCTCGGCTAATAAATGTTAAAGACTGGGTAATTGTTTGTGCAATCAGCAATCGGTCGAATGGATCTCGGTGATGTAGCGGTAAGGAAAGATAGACTTCTAAATCAGCAAAAGTAATAGGCAGTTTAGTAATGCCTATGGCAATGAGATTCGTCTCAATTGTTCCGAAAGGGAACGAAAGTGTCAGCTTACCGATGTTCGCTTTGATTGCGATTTCCCAAAGAGATACGATGCTGACAAAGACGCTTGGTGTGGTTTCGATCTGGATACGGGTGGCTTCCGGGAGCCTAGAGTCGTCTTCTAGGAACCAAATTAGAGCATGAGTATCAAGCAGATAAGTCATGACTACATATAATCTTTGAGATCTTCTAGAGGTGCATCGAAGTCTTTTGCCAGCTGGAACATTCCTTTCATGCTTCCAGCTTTGCGATAACTCTGTGGCGTAGCCTTTGATTGTGACGACGCATATTTATCGGCTAGGTACTCGGCATAGTGAAGGATTTCGGCCTGTAGGTTAGTAGGCAGTTTATCGAGAGTAGAGATGAGCTGAGAAGAAATCACTTATTTATCTCCTGGGAAGGCTGTCTTATGTTGTATTTGCTACATTAAGTTTCCTAGAAAACTCACTGGCGCTGGAACCATTTCTCCGCGAAAATCGAGCACCTGAACCAGTAACAGATATGCGATCGCTAGCAATACAGACAGCACTCCAGTGCTAATGGCGACAATTTTTGAGCGATCCATACGTTTCCTTTGGGTATTTTCCTTAGAATTTACCTATCTAGTGTACTAGAGCGCATTCTTTAATCCATTTACCGCTGTAGAGATATCTATTATGACCTCGGTTTCTGCACCTCAGCCTCCTTCACCCCACCGCGACGGCATTCAAAATGGTGCTGCGCCTAATGCATCAGCTCTGGTGCATCAGCCTATTATCATCGAAACGCAGGATCTACGGAAGGTCTATCGCACCGGTTTTTGGCTCAAGTCTGCGCCGCCCTCACTTAAGCAGTGTTCGCTAGAAATATACAAAGGTGAAACCTTCGGACTTTTGGGCCCGAATGGCGCAGGTAAAACAACGCTCTTGAAACTGTTGCTTGGCATTGTACGGCCCACCGCTGGTGGCGCTATGCTACTGGGCCAGCCCGCAGGTGACAGTGAAACGAAGGCGAAAATTGGCTATTTGCCAGAGAATCCTTACTTTTATGACTATCTCACCGGCTGGGAGTTTTTGAGCTACACCGCTGGTTTGTTTGGCATTAAGGGTAAAGCTCAAACCCGACGTATTACAGAGCTGTTGGAGCTAGTTCAGCTGGATATGCACTCTGCTAAAAAGAAGCAGATGCGGCGGTATTCCAAAGGGATGCTTCAGCGAGTGGGTATGGCACAGGCGCTGATTAATGATCCTGAGATTGTGTTTTTAGATGAGCCGATGTCTGGCTTGGACCCTACCGGGCGCTATCAGGTGCGAGAGATTATTCTGTCGTTAAAGGCGCAGGGGAAGACGCTGTTTTTTAACTCTCATGTGCTTTCTGATGTGGAGATGATTTGCGATCGCATCGCCATTCTCGACCAAGGCGAAATCGTCTGCATCGGTGAAATCAAAAAGCTGCTCGGCAACCCCGACTACTACAAAGTAAAAGGCAAAGGCGGTAGCCTAGACATTTTGGACCAGTGGCTGCGCGACATTGCCTTTGCCGATGGCTACTGGTACGGCACCCTGTACGAAGATCCGTTTGAATTTATGGCGACTGCGCGGTTAATGAATGCACAAATCGCCAAGCTGGAAGTGGCTAAGCCTACGTTAGAAGAATTCTTTATGGAGCAGATTCGCTATCGGCGGCAGCAGCGAGACCAGGCTGACTTGGAGCGTGCGGCGCAGCAAAAGTCTGCTAAGAAAAAGCGTTTCTCGAAAAAGTCGGCAGCATAGCGTAGTTGTGTTGGTGTAAGCACAATACGGCACAATAGAAATTGAACTGCTGGAGCGATGCCCATGAAGCTCAAAAACATTGATGCGCCGATGCCAGAAATAGAGCGGTTTTGTCAGAAGTGGAACCTGACGGAGTTTGCGCTGTTTGGCTCTGTGCTACGCGATGATTTCCGGCCAAAGGATAGCGATGTAGATGTGATGGTGCAGTTTCATGCTGATGCTATGGCGGCTTTCAAAGGTTTTGACTATTTTAGTGCATTAGAGCAAATGGAAGAGGAACTGAAAGCTCTTTTTAATAGAGACGTCGATGTGATTGTCCGCTCCAGTATCGAAAAAAGCCGCAACTATCTTCGCCGCCGCGAAATTTTGTCTTCTGCAAAGGTTATCTATGAATCCTCGCGATCTTCACTCTCTGCTTGATATGCTTCAGTCAGCAGAGCGGGTTGTTGACTATATTGACGGTGCCTCAGAAAATGATTTTGAAAAAGATATGCAGCTGCAAGATGCTGTTATTAGACGACTGCTAGTGATTGGTGAAGCTGCCGGACGGGTTTCAGAAAAGGGCAGAAATGCTTTGCCTGAAATCGAGTGGACGAGTATTAGAGGGCTGCGAAACCGTTTAGTTCACGAGTACGACAACATTAAGCTTGAGGTTGTTTGGGAGATTGCTCAAACTGAAATGACAGGTCTCATCTCAAAAATAAAACCGATAATACCGCCGGAAGATCAGCTGTCTGTTTTTGGCAAGTAGGTCACCTTGTTGGTAATACCGCAAGGCGACCTACTTGCCGGTTGATGCACGCTTGACGCTTATGCGTTTAGCGGACGAAATCCGATGCGCCTAGCTGATTTAGCTGGAAGTTTTGCAGCAAGACAGAATCCTGTAGAGTGGGTGATTGTGACACCGAAGAGAATGTTACTAGCACATCATTGCCCTGTTGTTCTGCTGCGCCCAGCACGGAAGACAGCTGCGCATCACTGAAGTTAAGGGCACTGATGTCGACGCGGTCCACTCCGTTTTGGAAGTCGGTAATCACGTCGTTACCGTTGAACTGCTCGATGATGAAGGTATCTCTACCTGCGCCACCCGTGAGCGTGTCGTGGCCTACGCCTCCGTTGAGGCGATCGCGCAAGCGTCCACCGCTCAAAATGTCGTCTCCTGCGAGTCCCTGAATCTCTCCCCTGACGATGCCGTTAGCACCATTGAAAACATCGTCAAAGTCGCTGAGGAGAACATCACCAACAATCACACCGCTATTCCTAACATCTAGTGCCTCGCTAGCATTGCTGCCATCTATCGCGGATTCTGTTGCCCGAATAAGGCCTCTGTTGGTGATAGTGCCTGTGAGGCTGCCTTGAACTTCAATACCGGTGCCACCGTCACCTCTCGCAAGAATTGATCCATTGTTGATAATGTCTCCGTTGAGTTCTACCTGGTTTTCGATGAGGACTGTGCTGCCTTGATCTGAGCTGAGAATGCCAGCGCCGAGGTTGCGAATGCTCCCATTAAAAACAGAGAGAGGTCCGGCCTGGTCTCCGTGGTACAGGCGGATAGCTGTCGCTTGATTGGTTGCGTTGTTTGGCTCCCCATCTGCGACACCTCGCCCTCGAACGGTGCCTCTGTTCAAAATGGAGCCTCGAACGTTTGCGCCGAGTTGAAGCGATATGGCATCTCCATTTAGGCCTCTGCCTACATCAATGATGCCGCTATCGTCGTTGATGATGCGGAAGTTGTTGGCGCTTTGGTCTGCGTAGATGGTGCCGTTGCGTGGGTCGGCAGAGGTTGTAATGAGTCCTTGGTTGCGGATGGTGTTGCGATCGCCGCCAATATTGACCGCTCGGCTAGCGCTGGTAATGACGCCACCTTCTTCGTTGACCAATGAGCCGCGAGCCGTGCCGCCGTTGCCAAAGTTAACGCCATCGCGGCCACCGTTAATGGTTCCACTGTTTGTTAGGGTGCCGGTAAAGCGACTGCCGTCCTCAAACAAAACGCCGACGCCGTTGCTAGGGTTGGTGCTTTCA
>JBHJIY010000173.1:0-21454 GCA_050042985.1 Phormidesmis sp.
CAACTGCTACTCGAAGTGCCAAGGGCTTATGCTCCACAAAATAAATAATCCTATGAGCAAAATCGTATCACTCTCTCTTAGGGAGGATTACTTACTCCTATGAATGCTAAGCATATTGAAACACTGGTTAACATTCCGAAAGGAAAGAGGCTGATGACTTCATATGTCCTTACTGTTTGTGAGCACTGGTTCCCAATCCGAAATTCGCATGTTTTGGTTTAACTTTTAAAGCTCAGCTTCAGTAAAGAAGTCTTCGTCGATGCGCTTGATGCAAAAGGTTTCGTGGATGCTGACGCCGACGTCATGTTTGATCATTAACTGTGCCAGCTTTTGCCCATCAATCAGAACAATCTTACTATTAACAAGTTTTTGAGCATAAGTGTCAGCATTCTTTGTAAAGCCAGAAGTCGTGATGAACACGCCCTTGCGAGCACCAACACCTGCAAGCGCACCAGCAAAAGCTTGGATTTCTTTTCTGCCAACGTTATCTCCTGTTTGCCAGCACTTAGCTTGAATATATATTGTTTCTAGTCCGAGTTTGTCCTCTTTGATAAGTCCATCAATACCACCGTCTGGACCACGAGGAACGCCTTCTACGTCTTCGATACTGCCGCCATAACCCATGGCGTGTAGCAACTGCAATACCAGCCACTCGAAAGCACTGGAGTCCATTTTTTGTGCTTTGTCGAGAATATCGTCTCTTAAATTGGCTTCAATAGTGGCGTAAGCTTCACGAATTCGTTCATCGGGTGTACTTTTTGTTGCTCCGCTACTGATATCAATTGCTGTTCCACCACTGATATCAACAATTTGTTTTTCTACACTTGCAGGTGTGGCTCGATCACTAAACTCCTGATATTCCTCGAAACGTAATAAATAGGTGTCGTTGATAGCGGACGGGTTGTCGGCAACAACAGCTCTACCGCGAGGCGTTATTCTCACATACCCTCTACGTGTGCTCTCCAGTAGCTTTGCTTTCCGTAGATGGGTCGTTGCCCAACCTGCACGATTGTCGTAAGTTGCCTGCCGTCCGCTGGGTAGCTTGATTGCTCGTTGTTCAGGGGTCAACTGAAGTGTATGTGCAACGCGGTTCCGTAGTTCGCTAACGGAGTGTTCCTGACCATCTTCTTCTGCTAACTGAAGCAACGGCAGCATTAATTCATCATACGTAGGCAAAGAAGACATGCAAGTGAAATTGATTTATGGTAACAATGCGAAACTTTGGCAGTGTTTGGGCCTAAATAGTTGAAAATCCCTGCAGTCTATCGTAAGGATTTTCTCTATTCGAAAGCGCTCAGCCATTGCCATGACTGATGCGTCTACAAAATCGATACGGCTATCGGCATACTGATTTAAGATTTCAGCGGTTCTAGAGATATCACTTTCTGTAAGTGCTGTCATCTGTAGTCGGCTATTCGGGAGTCTTTGAAGAAATCGAGCGATGGCTTTACTCCCCAATTTCTTTTCGACCAAGTAAGCTACCTCTGCCAGAGTTGTCTGTGGTAATAAAATCTCAGCATAGTTAACGTATACTTCTTTGCAGTCCTTGTGTCTGCTGTCATATTCATTTGCTACAGCGACAATGAAACCAGTATCTGCAATTACTGTCGCCATGACCGTCTTGATCCAGTCTCAGTTTCTTCTCTTAAAATATTTTCTGCATTGGTCGCAAGATCCGGAGAGCCCTTGAACATGCCGATTAAGGAGTCATCTATCTCTGCATTACTATTTGATGACGTTTCCTCTGGTCGTGAATCAGGTGCTTGCGGTGTTTCTCCTAATTCTACGGTTAGTGCGTTGATAAGGTCATTAACGACGCTTAGCAGCCTAGGTGAAAGATGGTTAAGCTTTTGGGTTATTTGCTCTTTGAGGTCAACTGTAGTCATGACGTCTTTGCGTAGTAAGTGATTGAGTGCTTCTTTCGTTTTTTATATTTAGGCAAACGCTATATTACTGTTTGCTCAATCGAATCAGGCTCTAGATAAAGTGAAATGACCTCCTTTATATTTTCCAATGCTTCTTCTTTCGTTTCTCCAGCAGAAGTACATCCAGGAAGCTTAGGACACCAAATAGCCCAATCACCAGTTTCCTCATCAAGCTCTAGTACAACTCTCCACTTCATAAGCATCACACTTGAATCGCTACATCTACTTGTTCTCCTAAATTGTAAGCGGTTACTTATTGCAAATTGTCAGTACTTTGTTAGCGTCAGTTCAAAATAAGTAGCTCTTGATGCCAATCCTGAAGAAAATCTCCTCTTGGGAGGAGTGGCCGGAGCGCAGCGGAGGTCAAGGTGGGTTCGATGTTTGTTAAATCACTGCGACCCAACCCAATTGCCGCTACCCAGATCGAAGTAAAACGTGCTGCCACTACCCAGCGTTGACTTCACCTTGATGATTGTCTGATGCTGCCGAGCGACCCGCTGACACAGCGCGAGTCCAATGCCGTTGCCGTCTGTACGACTCTTGCCTGCTCGGTTGAACATCTCGAATATTTGGGTTTGAGCTTCGGGTGCTATGCCAGGGCCGTTATCGGCGATGAAGAAGAACCAGCGATCCTCCTTTGGAGGGGCCTTGCCATCGCTCGATGCCTGCTCGGTGCTGCTATCTCTCTCCGAGTCCATTGAGTTCACTAAGCCAGAGTTCACTAAGCCAGCCTCAAAGTTTTCGGCAGTTTGGGCTGAGATGACTACTTTTGGATTGGCAGATGTGTTGTGCACGATCGCATTTTTCACTAGGTTGCTGACAAGCTGAACGAGTAACTGATGGTTGCCGAACACGGTGGGCAGCGCCCCGTAGGTGACGTCCGCTTGATTTTCTCTAATCAATACCTGCAATCCGTCGATGGTTTCTTGTACGACCGAGGTCATATTCACTGTGGTGAAGCTGTCGGCGTTTGCGGTGACTCTGCTGTAGTCGAGTAGCGTGCCGATGAGCTGGTCCATTTTCTGAGTCGTGCGTTGACCCATTTCGACAAACTTTTGCTGTTTGGGTTCGAGCGTGGTTCTTGCCAATAAGTCAAAGCTGGTTTTGGCAACGCCGAGTGGGTTGCGTAGCTCATGCGCAGCGGTGTAGCTAAAGCTTTCCAAGGTTTGATTGCTCTCTTCGAGCTGAGCAAGCGTATCTCTCAGGGTGCACTGCCTTCGCCTGTTTTGCAGACAGGTTCTGACAATGGTGGAGAAGGTCATTCGCCGTAAGGGCAGTTCTAGGAGCAAAACGCTGCGATGGTGAGTCGTTTGCCCGAGTAAGGCTAAGCAGTCGTCGAAGCGCTTGCACTCGCTAAGTAGGATGATGATCGGAATATCTGACCAGGTCGGCTGATTGCTCAGGTGATTTCCGAGCTGGCTTGCCATCGCCTGATCGATGAGGACTTCTTCGGTGATTACGATTAAGGAGGCTTCTTGTGCGATCGCCTTCTCTACCGTCTCCACCGTCGGTTCCTCAACCCGCACCTCAGCTTCTGCGGCTAGCACATCTTTCAACACATCTGCATTTACACCTGTGCGTGCTGCTAGCACAATATGCTCAGGCTCAGTCTGTTGTTGATATGTAGTTCGATCCTCAGCGCGTCCATTTATAGACAGTTGTGTGGCACCTTTAGTCGTTTGGATCATGACTATGCTGCTCCAGTTGTTGCTTTGGCGACCGCAAGCTCATCAATGTTTCTAGAGCTTTCTTGTTGGCGAGGCAGACCAGACAAAATGCCTGAGAACTGACCTAGCCCCTCATTGATTTGAATTCCACCTGAACGAAGAAGGACTTCGCAAATTTGCTTTTTATGAGCGCCGTAGCGATTTTTATATACACTGATTGCCTGACGCAGCTCTCCCGCCGTTTCAAAGTGCCGGAATAGTAAGACGGTGTCTGCCAAGTAGCTGATATCGATAGCGATATCCATCGACACCCCAATGACGCCATGCTGAGCCACGATCAAAAAGGTCAATACGTTCTGCTGATTGAGTCGCCTCGTGATCTCATGCATCTGGGAGATCAGCCTTGCCTTGGTTGGCATCGCGTTGAGATAGCCCGTAAGCGTATCGATAATGACAATCTCTGCGCCCCACTTTTCCACATCCTGATCGACCAAGCTGGCAAACTTACCGGGGGTAATGTTCCCAAAGCTCAGCTCGTGAACATGAATCAAGTCAGCCGCAATCAAATGCTCAAACTCCATACCTAGCCCTTTCGAGCGGCGAAGAAAGGTCGTAATAGATTCGTCGAATAGGAAAATACTGGCTTTGCTACCTGTATGGGCCAGCCGATGGGCAAAGACCGTAGAAATCGATGTTTTTCCTGTTCCTGAAGGACCTAGCATCAAGCAAGTTGTGCCAGAATGTAATCCACCGTTTATCAGCCTATCGAGTGCAGGAATACCGCTGTCTCTGAGGATGGGGGCTGGCAGCTGCGCCGATTGAACTGTGGCTAACTTAGTGCCGTCAGCGTGCTGATGCGATTGGTAAACCTGTATCCCTTTATCGGTAATTTCAAAGTCGTGTAGGCCCGGTTCATAAACGCTAGCCCGCATTTTAGAAATTTCAAGGTAGCGATGAGCGCTGCCGTGCTCGGTGACTTCTACCGTGAGGGTAATCACGCCGTGGGCCATTGCGACTAGCTCCATATCGCCAGCGGCACCCGATTGTGAATCGGTGAGCAATACGGCGATATTTCGTGTGTTCATGTAGTCACGCAGCATGAACAACTGCTGACGATAGGTCATAGAATTGTTCGCGAGCATTCTCAGCTGCGAGACCCCGTCGAAGACTACCCGGCTCGGCGCTTCTGCTTCGATGAGGTCCATCAGGGCCTGCATCGTCTCAACAAGTTCTAATTCCGACGTATCAAAGATGGTTTGACGTTCAGACAGCTTTTTGATCGCGGCTACACTACTCAAATCGCAAAAGGTAACGTCTGAAACATCTAGTTCTACTGACTTTGCTGTTTGCTCAAGGCTTTCTACACGCTGCGACAATGAGATACACAGTACCTTTTCGCCTTTGGCTGCACCTGCCTGCAAAAAGTGCAGCGCCAGCGTCGTTTTACCAGCGCCGGGCGATCCATTGACCACATACAGCTCACCGGAAGGCAATCCACCGTGCAAGAGGGTATCTAAGGTGTCGAGTCCGGTGGAAACGCGTAGGTAAGCTGTTTGTTGCTCCATAGTTTGGGCTGTCATAGAGTAAGCAATGATGTTTTTGCAAACGCTGAGAATGCTTTATTTGTGCACAGGCCAACGTTGATTTATTAAGTTCGTGATGAACTCTTGTAAATAAATATTAAAAGATTTATTAGTGTGTACGAATGGGTGCTACCTGAACAATAGATTGGGGGTATTCCCTACCTTGCCGCAGTGAAGCAGGCTGGTAGTCATGATTTACGGGAGGTGCTTTGCGATTTTTAGAGATAAAATCCCCCCTAGGTATGAACTCCTGTTGCTATAGCCTAATTCTTTCGCCAGATTTTTGTGTAGATGTGTAAATTTTTCTTTCGTTTTGGCTGTAAATCATCAGGGCTCATTATCAATTTGAATCTCTCTTATGTGCTGTAACTGCCTGCACTCCTGGCGAGCTCCGCTTTCTTAGTATCCTTGTTCTACTTTTTGTCGTATGATTTCAGTGCTCAGCCGGTGCCGTTTTCTTTTGACCTATGGCTATCAACCCCTCTCAAATTCAAGCGGTTCTAAACAGTAAGCGCGTTGATTTTTCTAGTTTTCAAGAGAGCACGTCTGGTTATTTGACCCAGTACCGGGCTGCCTGGGCTGCCTGGGTAGAGATGCCCGCCAAAAGTCGTAATCGATGGGTGCTTGCTCAGCAGCAAAAAGGAGAATCCGCCCCCGCTACATTAGGCGCACTCCCCTTAGAATCTATTAATAGTGCTGACAAAGGCATTTGCCGCTGCAACTTGACCTGGAATAATCGCGAGCAGAGTTTGGTTTGGGCAAAGGCGCACTTGGAAGGTGTGACGACGTTTGCAGTCGATGGTTCACAGGTTTTCCCTCAAAAGGATTTTTCGATTCCTATTGCGCTAGTGCAAATTGGCTGGTTTGAAAACCATCACTGCGCGGAAGGCACCTACGAGAAAGATATTCTGCTCGATGTGATGACGCCAAAGGATTTGGTTGCTGACAGATCGCAGCCAATGGACCGCTGGATCAACATGCGTCGATTCTCAATGGAAGTGCAGCGGTTGACCACCTATATAAAGGAGGCGAAAGATCGCGCGGTGGATCAAGGTCGTGACCCAGAAAAGTGCTTAGTCTTCTTTGATGGTTCGCTGGTGCTCTCGTTTGCGTCCATGCTAGATGAAAATATTCGCACACCTTATATAGACCAGGTGCTGACGCTATTGCAGGCGAGCGAAAAGCATCAGGTGCCGCTAGTCGGCTATGTCGATACGGCACAGTCGAACGATATTACGACGCTGCTGCGTGGCCTGCATGAGTTGGACAGTACCCGCGCTTTGCACGATGCCAAGCTGCTGAACCGCTGGATGAAGTGGGGCGATCGCACCCCACTCATGACCTGCGATCGCGGCGGCATACTGCACGAGTATCGGGAAATGTGCGATCGCCTCACTTTCACCTACCTCAAAACCAACAGCAACTACCCCGCCCGACTAGACTTGCCCAAGTGGATATGGGAATCAGGCCGCGCCGAAACCGTAATCAATCAGGTACGCGCTGAAGTTATCGTAGGTAATGGCTATCCCTACGCGATTGAAACAGCCGATCAAACGGCGGTGTTGCAAAGCCGCGATCGCCAAATCTTCTATCGCATTTTGCAAGACTGGGCCGAGCAAGAGGATCTCTCGCTCCAGCTCTCCCAAAAGATGATGAGCAAAGCGAGACGGCGATAGGAAATAGTGTGGTGCCCAACATCCTCCCAGGACAATTGCTTTACAATGGCTGCTTTACAATGGCTTTTTTGAAAGATAGTTTGCGGTCCTCCTTCAAAGGGGCGCTGTCATCGCGAGTAAGTGTGCTGCCTCTATTCGCGATCGCGCTTCTACCCGTCACACTTCCTGTCCTTAGTCTGTTCGCACACTCGCCTGTGGTCGCTCAAGTCAGCCGCGACCCGCTAACTGGGCCAAGTGAGACTGCCTCACCGGCCACAGACCTGGTCACCATTCCAGGTACCAGCCTGTCTTTGATCCCGCCAGCAGGATTTGTTCTTTCAGAAGACTACTCAGGCTTTTTCAACGCTGACGATTTTTCGAGCATTGTACTGGCCGAATTGCCGTCAGAAGCCTACCCAGAATTGGCCGCTATTTTTAGCTCTACGCCAGAGGCAATAACCGCAGCATTCGCTGCTAGGGGCTTGGATGTAGAAGTCGATTCGATAGCGACAGTGGAGCATGAAGGCAAGGCTGTCCCCTTCGTGAGCGCGGTTCAAATCGCTGGCGGTCTCGACGTTCAAAAATACTTTGTGCTGTTTGGTCAAGAGCAGGCCGGTTTGGCAAATACGCTACTGTTGACCTTCAATGTGATGCCAGATAGCTTGCTCGGCGAGGGCGATGTGGTGACAACCATTCGCTCAGCTGAAATTTCGCCGCCGCCATCTATCGAAGAAACCATTACCGAGCTGCCCTTTACTTTTGAGGTCGTTGAGCCTTTTCAGCGCGCCTACGGATTGATGGGGACCGCCGTTCTCCTCAATCTCAGCGGTGAACTGGGGGCCGACAGCGAAGAGCCGTTGATTATTATTGCTAGGTCGTTGAATACGACTGCACTAGAAACCCCACAGCCTGCCGAGCTAGCTGCCCTGTCAGAGCGGCTGCTGAGGGAAACTGACGGATTTGCCGATACTGAGATTACTCGCCAGCTGTCGGTTGAGTTTGCCGGGCGGGCGGGCTATCTTATCGAAGCCTCGCAGCCTGATTCTGATGATTTTGTGGCTCAGTACGTAAGCGTGATGCCCGATGGCTACTACCTCAGAATGCTAGTGCTCGGAGCGCCAGACAAAGTCGCTGAGCTAATGCCTGCCATACAGGCTATTCGCAGCTCGGTTGCCATCAGATCACAAGGCTAATCGATCCAAATATGAAGCCTTTTTCAGTATCCGAGAAAAAGTATGTGACAATTTTGCGCTGGGGTGGCGATCGCTACCGTTGTGTCTTGTCTATCATCCCTATACGTTTTTAAAAGCATCGTCAATGGCATTGCCTGTCACATATCAATTGGGTGTACAAAAAATAACGACTTTCTCTCGCAGTGGCGCGGCCCCTTTAAAAAGGGGGATCGCCAGCAAGGTCTCTACAGCCTTCGCGCTGGCGTAGCCTCCTCTACAAGGAGCTTTCGCCCAAAAAAGGAAAGTCTCTGTGATGGCATGCTGCTTTAGCTTTGCTACTTATTGTTAGCGTTTGCCTAGCGCCCTTGGTGCCCATGATTGTTGGTGCCTATGGCGTCCGTGGCATTGGATCTTGAATGCGATCTTCCCTAGAAAGGGCTTCGCCATCGCGTCTAGACCTTGAAATACTGAATTGTCCTGACATGCCTATCACTGTGATGAATGGTGCAGCGGTACATCAGCGAATTTTGTTGTGCTGATGCATTGATGTGCTCAAAAATAAACGCGTGCCTCAGTAGATGCCTACTGACTGACGTTTTCTAAAGCAGCTAACACCGCTGCCTGCTCACCTTTTTGGGTAAGAGACAGGCTACTTAGCAGGCTGTTTACAAGCGGTCCTAGAATGTTGTTGGATAATTGCAAGACGAGAAAAACGACTGTTGTAAATAAGCTAAAGCGCTTATACAGAGCTGGATTTCGACATAGGAGAAAAGGAGAGCCTCAGGTCGCCAATCGCCTTAGGCTACTGTCTGGTCTGCTGGACGCCGCAGTATCTCCAGGGATTTCGGCAGCGGGTGCTTGGCGGATGCTAGAGCTGCAAAGCTACAACTTGCTGCACCAAGCCCAAAGGGAATTAGCCGGCTCACCTAGCTGGAACGATCAAATCATTGTGATTGCGATTGACGACGCCAGTGTCGACCAAATGGGTTATTTCCCTTGGCCCCGGCAATCCTACGCAGATTTGCTCGATAAGCTCTCAGTTGCCCAGCCTGCGGCTGTTGCGTTCGATATTTTACTTCCAGAAACCACCCCTCAAGATAAGCCGCTGGCTCAATCCATCGTCGGCAGTGCCAACGTGGTACTAGCCGTAGGAAGTAGTCCGCAAGATCGCTACTTCGATGTTTCACCTACTATTGCCAACTCGGCTCAGGGATTTTTCCTCAAAGGCGATGCGGGGATGCATGTCGATGAAGATGGTGTGAGCCGTCAAATGCATTTGTATGGCGATTACGGTGTTCCTTCCCTAGGGATCGCTGCGCTACAGGTCTATTTCGACAACCTGACAAATACGACGCCAGCGACCCCAATACCTGTACCCCGTCGACTCCACCGCTCCGTTTTCGACCGTGTTGTTTTTGATCGCTCGGGTTCCAGCCGGTCTGAGCTTGATACCTCTCCCGCCCTCATATCCGATTCGCACTCTCTATCCTTTACAGAGCCGTTTACCGAATCTCTCGTAGACAGCGCTGTTCATCGTTCTGTTGATTCTGAGACGTTACTGCGAGATTTGTTGCCCACCTCTGCGTCTGTGTGGGTGAAGTGGCCAGGAGAAGTTGGCTATGCCAATTCTTCTTCTCAGCTACCGGGGTCTCTACCGGTATATTCCTATGCAGATGTGGCCAATGGCAAAGTCGACACGAGCCTTTTTCAAAACAAAATTGTGCTGGTAGGCAATACGCTGACCGGCTTTGATCCCCTGCGCACTCCTTTTCAAACGTCTGAGCCGATTAGCGGTGTCTACTTTTACGCCGCTGTGATCAACAACTTGCTCGACCAATCTTTTCTGCGGCAGCCTGCCGATTGGCAAAAACTACTGCTCCTGTGCGTGCTGGCAGTAGCAAGTACAAAACTTTTGCGGAAGCAAGGGGCTGGCTGGCGACTAGCTGTGGTGGCAGGGTTTCCTTTTTTGTGGGCAGGGCTGGCCTATGTTGGGTTTGTGATGGGCTGGTGGCTGCCCATTGCCGCGCCTGTGGTGACGATTGTGCTGAGCGCCCTGGCGGTGCAGCTGCAAGAACAGCGAGAAAAACAGCAGCTGATGGCACTATTTTCTATGAACGTGTCGCCGGGAACGGCGGAGCTAATTTGGCGGCACAAAGGGCAAGTGCTAGATCGCGGTGAGCTGTCTGCACAGAACCTGACGGCGACGGTGCTGTTTATGGATATTCGTGGCTTTACGGCCATTGCAGAGGTATTGCCCTCACAGCAGCTGTTGCCCTGGCTCAATCAATATTTTGAGACGATGACAGACTGCATTATGGAGCACGATGGCATGGTCGATAAGTACATTGGCGATGCCATTATGGCGGTGTTTGGTGCGCCGGTTCCTCGATCGCATCCCGATGAGATTCAAGGCGATGCGATCGCTGCTCTCCAAGCCGCCGTAGAAATGCACGGTCGCCTCAGACGACTCAATCACCAGCTCGCAGCGCAGAACCTACCTGAGATCAAGTTCGGCATCGGCATCCACACCGGCCCTTTGGTGGGTGGCACCGTCGGCAATCGGCACCGGCTGAACTATTCTTTGTTTGGTGACACGGTCAATGTGGCGGCTCGCCTGGAGAGTATGACGAAATCCCTGCCAGCGTCTGCACCGTTCAGCGTGCTGTTGAGCGCTAGTACCTATCAGCACACGCGGGAGCACTTTCCGCTAGAGCCCTTTCAGTCCGCTAGGCTACGCGGACGAAAAGGCCAAACAGAAGTCTATGCCCTCGCTTCGGAAACTAAGGCAGGGCGATGTGACGCAGATGCGAACGTTATATCTGTAGAAGAGCTGATAGTGCAGCGTGAGGCGTCTTGATTTTTCCAGGCCCTCTGAAGCTTAAGCTGTGAAGGTAGCCTCTCTATTCCTCAACAACCCATGCCGACGTTTACCTGCGCTCAGCTGATCTCAAAGCATCCGGAGGCCTGGCAGGCAGCAACGGTGCATCCGTTTTTGCAACAGTGCCAGCAAGGAACAATTGCCCCTGAGCAGTTCAATACCTGGCTCGTACAGGACTATTTGTTTGTCTTGGAGTTCACTCGAATGGCGGCTAGGCTAATTGCGATCGCCCCGTCAGAACACTTGGACACCTTACTCGGTGGCATGGTAGCCATCAAAGACGAGCTGCTGTGGTTTCAAGCAAAAGCCACAGAGCGAGCGCTGGATTTATCGACGACGCCTCAGCCTACTTGCCGTCGCTATTGCCAAGTGATGCAGTCAATCGCCACTCGGTCCTACGCCGTCCAATCCACTGCCTTCTGGGCCATTGAGCTTGCTTACAACCAAGGATGGCAATCTCACAGCCCAATGCCCACTCCCTACACAGAATTTGCTGACCGCTGGGGGAATGCTGGCTTTACAGACTACGTGAAAGTGCTGGAGCAGCAGGCCGATAGTGCGCTGTTTTCGGCTACTGAAGCGGAGCAGCAGGAAGCTGAAAAAATCTTCTTGGATATCGCTTTGCTAGAAAAAGACTTTTGGCAAATGGCCTTTGCCGCTCATTAGTCCATCTCCGGTGAGATGTTCGATTAAGCTATTGCAATACTCGCGACATATAACTATTCCACACCCGAGCGGCTTTATCACTGGTGTTATATGTAGGGGTGTTGTCATCATTGCCGAGCCAAACGCTCGTGACGACGGCGCTGCGAGGCACAAAGCCGATAAACCAAATATCGACACCATCATTCGTAGTGCCTGTCTTTCCCGCTTCGCCCAACCCCAAGTACGCGCTGCGCCCAGTGCCGCCTTGCACCGCGCCCTGCATCATACTCACCATCGTATTGGCGACGTAAGGATCGAGTACGGGCTGATTGGAGTCGGCACTATCGGTGAAGTCGTATACGACACGACAGGTGCTCCGGTCGTTGAAATCTGTGCAGTCACTGCTGTCGAGGACACGCCGAATGCCGTGGGGCCGATTCCATACGCCCTCGTTGGCTATGCTGGCGAAGGCACCCGTCATCTCCAGTGGGATCACTTCGCTTTGGCCTAGGATCAGGCCAGGTGCGGCGGCTAGCTCTGAGCTAATGCCCATTCGTTCGGCCAGCGAGATGACAGATCCCAGTCCGGCTGCTTGCGCTATTCTCAACGCCACGGGATTTTCGGATCGAGCCAGTCCGGCGTACATATCGAGTGCGCCGCTGCCACTCCCACAGCCGGAGAAGTTGACTCCATCCCAGGTCAAGGGCTCACAGCTGAAGGTTTCACTCGGAGAAATGCCTTGCTCTAAGGCAGCGGCATAGGCAAATACTTTGAACGTAGATCCAGGCTGACGGTACGCCTGGGTTGCCCGGTTGAACTGGCTTTCTGCGTAGTCTGCCCCACCAACTAGCGCTTCAATTTCGCCACTTTGGGTGTTGAGGGTCACGATAGAGCCTTGACTGTAGCCAAACTGCGGGCCCTCGTTGTTTACTGCGTCACGTAAGCTGGCTTCTGCGATTTCCTGCGAACGCAGGTTCAGACTGGTTTCTACAATGAAGTTGCCTTCGCGGGCCAGGCTGGTGCCGAGTCTTTCGTCGAGTTCGTCAAATATATAGCTATAGAAGTAGGGGGCTCTGGCACTTTTGAGCTGTTCGCGTGCTTTGGGGCTGATTTCTATGCGCGATCGCCTGGCCTGTCGCCCTGCGTCGGCGCTGATGCTGCCAGAAGCTACCATCCTTTCAATGACTCGGTTGCGATAGTCTATCGCTGCGTCATAGTCCTGAACGGGGTTAAAGGCATTGGGCGCAGGCAAAATGCCCACTAATGTCGCCGCTTCGTTAATCGTCAGGTCACCGGCAGACTTACCAAAGTAAAACTGCGAAGCGTCCTCAAATCCATAGAGATTGTTGCCGAGGTATACCCGATTGAGATACAGCAGCATAATCGCGTCTTTGCTGTAAAACGTCTCTATTTTTAAGGCGACAACGGCTTCTCTTATCTTGCGAGAGGCGTTGTCTTCGGTGCCGACATAGTCCCGAAAAGTGTTGCGAGCGAGCTGCTGCGTGAGGGTACTCGCGCCTTCGCGAATACTACCTTGTTCAACGTTGGCCTTGAGTGCACGCAAAATGCCGACCGGGTCTACGCCAGGGTGCCAGTAAAAGCGAGAGTCTTCTGAGGCAACGAGTGCGGCGGGCAGGTATTCAGAGTATTCTTGCAGGCGCTTATTTTCTCTGTGAGCGATGTTGGGCAGCTCATTGAGTGGCACCGAACTGCCGCCTTCTTCGGCAGTGACCAGTACAGGGCCCTGCACCGATTCAGGCAAGGGATTAATCGATATTTTGGGCCACTGCAAGCCAACGATCCAAAATACGAGCAGGCCGGTCAATCCGCTGGCGCTGAGAATGCCATAGCGGAGGGCTAAAACATACCAGGGCGGCGGGTCGATGTAGCGAACGGTGACCGCGTCGGCCAGTTCTTCCGGGCCGAGGGTGAGAATGTCACCGTGGCGCAGCGGAAATTTTGACAGGCGCTTTTTCTTCCGGTAGATGCCGTTGGTAGAACCTTGGTCTTTGAGGACGAAGGGATTGCCGGGGCGATTGCGATCGCGCGTCAATGACAGGTGCGTTTGGCTAACGATGGGCGATCGCACCACAATGTCACAGTTCTTAGAGGAGCGACCCAGGATGTAATGCTCGCCGACTAGCGGATATTCTTCCGTTTTGTGGTTGCTAGCACCTTCGACTACCAGCTTAGGCACACGGGCGTTTGGCTTCAGCGGGATTTTGGCAAAGTCAATGTTTGCCTGCACCGTATGGAAAGCCTGCGTGATAGAGCCCAGAAATGTCTTAGGCGCGCTGTTGCCGTTTCTTTGGCCATTTTTGGGGCCGTTTCTTTGGCCGTTTCTTTGGCCATTACCAGCGTTCTTAGGAGGCTTTGGCGGTGGCGGTGGAGACGTCATAGTCCAAAATGCTAGGGTACGGCGAACAGATCACAACAGCTTACTATGGGGCGATTTCGGAAAATGCATATTGCGGAAGGTGCCACTATTTAATTCTTCGAGGCCTTGGCCTTTTCTGTGCGCGCGTACTGTTTGCGCCTGAATCGTGAGCGCCGCCATTGGGTTCTTTTATCGCTGCTACCAATAGGCACAAGATACCCAGGTTGATGCAAATATCAGCCACATTAAATATGGGGAACGGATGGCCCAGCACAGGTAAATTCGTCGTCGGGAAAATCGATAGAAAATCGACAACGTACCCTCTCAAGCTTAGATCAGGCTCCATACCCACAAGCCGTTCTAGAAGATTACTCCCAAACAGTCGCTCAATACCGTTGCCAGCAGCGCCGCCCAAGATAAATCCGTAGCCCACAGCCTCCCAGCGGCTAACAATTCGCCAAAACCAACCGTAAAACATCAGGCCCAAGCTCACCACCAGCGACAGTAAGGGCAGTAGCCAAGCCCCCATTGCCTGCTTGCTAAATAGCCCAAACGCCGCGCCATCGTTGAGAATAAAGTCGAAGTTTAGTACACCCTCAATGACGGTGGTGATAGGAATCACCTGAGCGCCTGTCTCTGCTACGAGGGCTGCTTTCATCGTTTCTATAGCGGCTTCTCCAGAGGTGCCGACGATCCACTGCAACACGGCTTGCTTGGTGAAATAGTCCAGGAGGAATCCTGCGATCGCAACTATCCAGAAAAAAGCGTTTTTGGGTTTCATAGCAGTCGATCAATTAATAGAAAAGCGCTTTCCTGAAGCCGTAGGCAATGAGCGCGATCGCGCAGCTCACCATGATTTGTCCGGGGATTTGCCCCACCGAATAATCCAATATAGACATCCCCAGCGACGGGGTGGCCGGTAGCCAGCGAAATAGATGCCCGAGGATCAAATAGCTCAGGCCGCATAGATGTACCACCGCTAGGCCGCAAACGGCTCCAAAGGCCAAGCGCTCTAGGGGTGCCTTTTTGCGAAATGCGATCGCACCGCAGACCCACCCCGCCGGAACAAAGCCCAGTAAGTAGCCAAAACTAGGCTCTTGTAAATATCCCACGCCTGCGCCCTGAGCAAACACCTCTAGGCCAAACCGCTCAAAGAGCACAATTCCCAGCGTAATGTAAGCAATTTGCGACAGTGCCGCCGCATTTTTCCCGCCCATACAGCCGGTAAAGAGTGCGGCCCCTACCTGAAAAGTAACGCCCAGCGCAAAAGGCTCAACGCTGCCACCGCTGCCATTCCACCAGGCTGCAATCGGCACATCGAAGGCAAACGCCTCCAGCCACGTGCTGCCAATGGTCAAAATCAGGCCAATGAGTGCCCATAAAAACTCA
This sequence comes from Phormidesmis sp., assembly GCA_050042985.1. Taxonomy (GTDB): domain Bacteria; phylum Cyanobacteriota; class Cyanobacteriia; order Phormidesmidales; family Phormidesmidaceae; genus Phormidesmis. Next base: position 15,292 of record JBHJIY010000173.1, read on the forward strand.
GCTGGCGCAAACACCTAAATTCTTTTCCCCGCTGTCTACTTTTGCTGATCTACTTTTGCTGTCTGCTCTTAAGTTTACTGCCTGGCCCTTTTTTACAGAACGTTACTTTTGAGTAAAACCACTTAATTCATCTCCAAGCAAGCTTTACACTTGTGGGATCACCAGAGTCATGTTTGCAATCATATGTTTCCTGCCCACCGCCCCCGTCGTTTGCGATCGCACAACAATCTTCGCCGCATGGTGAGAGAAAATATCGTCACCACCAGCGATCTCATCTATCCGCTGTTCGCTGTGCCCGGCGACGCCTTCTCTCAGGAAGTCAGCTCCATGCCTGGTGTCTACCAGCTCTCGGTAGACAAAATTGTCGAAGAAGCCAAAGAAGTCTACGACCTCGGCATTCCCGCCGTGATCCTCTTCGGCATTCCGACTGAAAAAGATGTGGAAGCAACGGGCGCATGGCACGATCATGGCATTGTGCAAAAGGCGACCGAAGCTATTAAGCAGGCCGTTCCAGACCTCATCGTCATCGTCGATACTTGCCTGTGCGAGTACACCACCCACGGCCACTGCGGTTACCTAGAAGTTGGCGATCTCTCCGGGCGCGTCCTCAACGATCCCACCCTCGAACTCCTCAAGAAAACCGCTGTGTCCCAAGCCAATTCGGGCGCAGACATTATTGCCCCTTCCGGCATGATGGACGGCTTCGTCAAGGCCATTCGCTCCGGTCTTGACGAAGGCGGTTTTGAAGACATCCCCATTTTGTCTTACGCCGCAAAATATTCTTCTGCCTACTACGGCCCTTTCCGCGATGCTGCTGAATCGGCCCCTCAGTTTGGCGATCGCCGCACCTACCAGATGGACCCTGGCAACGGTACCGAAGCCCTCAAAGAAATTGAGCTAGATATTGCCGAAGGCGCGGACATGCTCATGGTGAAGCCTGCCCTCGCCTACATGGATATTATTTGGCGCGTAAAAGAAGCGACGAATTTGCCCGTTGCTGCCTACAACGTTTCCGGTGAATACTCCATGGTCAAAGCCGCTGCGCTCAATGGCTGGGTCGATGAAGAGAAAGTCGTGATGGAAACGATGACCAGCTTTAAGCGATCTGGCGCAGATTTGATCCTGACCTATCACGCGAAGGATGTGGCTCGCTGGCTCGCTTCCTAACACGCCCCCGCCTTCTTCGATAGCAATACCGCCACCGTCTTCACCAGCAGCTGCACATCGTAAACCGGTGTCCACTGCTGTTGATAGTCCAAATCCAGCGTCACGATGTCTTCAAAGTCTTTGACACTAGAGCGGCCGTTGACCTGCCACTGACCCGTCATGCCGGGGCGAACGTCTAGACGCTTCCAGTGGCGCTCGTTGTAGTGGGCTACTTCGTCACCCGTCGGTGGGCGAGTACCCACTAGGCTCATGTCGCCGAGGAGCACATTCCAAAACTGAGGAAATTCATCCAGGCTCGTTTTCCGGAGGAAGCGGCCAACCTTGGTAATTCGAGGGTCCGCTTCGTTTTTGAATATCAGGCCTTGAGATTCATTGGCAATGCTGGCCTTGAGTTCGTCAGCATCGGTGACCATAGAGCGAAACTTCCAAATGGTGAAAGGCTTGCCCTGAAGGCCGAATCTTTCTTGGGAATAGAGGATAGGGCCTTGGGAGTCTAGGCGAATTGCGATCGCAATCGGCACAAAAATGACGGCCAAAATGCCCAGGCCGACTAGCGCACCTACGGTGTCTAGTACTCTTTTGAACGCTGAGCGGGTAGAGATATGGGGTAACCGATAAAACGGAGGTTGATAGTTCTGATTGTCTTGGGACGGATGTTTCATGGCCTGATCTTTCACAGAACGATAGGGAAGGACGCTACGTACCATCGGTTTTCTCAAACTTTAGTGACTACAAGCCGAACAAATACTGTTATTTGCAGATGCCTTCTTTGTTTAAAGAAGAAATGCAAAATAAGTACATACACGTATTTCTAGACTACGAACGGTAAGAGAAGTGCCCTGATTCCCTACGCGTATATGCGTAATATTAGGTTGAATTATCTTTTTCGAGCATTCATTGTGGGTTGATTACATTGAGGTCTGTATTCGCATAGACGATTACCTATCTCTTTTGTATAGACGATTACCTATCTTTCTTTAGAGGGTGGGGGTTTAGAGCCTTCAACGATGGGGTAGAGTAAAAGTCATTGCACAGGCAAGTTTGAACGGCGTTGGGCCCTGTTAATACCGGCCTTTTGGAGTGTGGAGAATATAGGTGACATCATTGGACGCTCAGAAAGGCAATAGCCCTAAGCAAAAAATATCTGATGTGGTTGTGAATGTAGCGGCGACGTCTGGTAATCGCTACGAAGAGATGCTGAGCGCTTGGCGATCGCAGCTCCAGAAGGACTTACCCGACCAGTCCGACGCGACCCACGAATCAATCGTGCAGTGGCTAGTCGGCGAGCCAGAACGCTTTGAGCCAATGGCCCTCAAAGAGATTAAGCTGGCCAAGCGAGCGATGGACTATCGCTACCGCATTTTTATCTCGCGTTACTGGGGGCTCTCACCCGATCGCGCCTACAAAGGACTACTCCAAAAGCTCGGTGGCCTTTTCCTCATTCGCAGCAAAATTCGCGTTTGGGATGCGCTGAGCCGCGATCGCAAGCGCGCCGTTAAAGACGTGCTGCAAGAAGTGATCCAAGAAATGCTTCAGAGCGATCGCCATATGCGCGCCCAAACGGAGTGGATTGGTCAATGCACCTCTCGCGCTAGCCTGCGTAACCTGCTGACGCTCGCCACAATTGAAGAGTACTGCCTGCGGCCTATTCGCAATCAGCCGTTGCTGGTGTATCGCTTTGTCAATTATTTGAGGCGATCGCAGCGTGGTGGCATGACCCAAGTCCCCAGCGCCGAACTCATTCAGCTCATCTCAGAAGAAATCGGCACCGCCGATGCCGACGGCACCCTCAGCCTGCTCGACTTCGAAGCTCTCGACCGCTACGAAGTACAAAAAGAATACCAATCGCAGCAGGCCTCTCGTCAGCTTGTAAAGCAACAATTCTCTGAATACCTCGCCGAAAAGCTCGGCGACACCGCCGTCCAGTGGCTCGACCTGCACCTACAAGGCTACGCCCAAGACAGTATCTCTCGCCAGCTAGGGCTCAACGTCCGCGAAGCCTACCGCCTCCGCGAAAAAATCAGCTACCACGCCATCCGTATCTTCACTATCAAAGAACAGCCCGACCTCGTATTTTCCTGGCTCAAAACATCCTTAAAGCACCACAACCTCGGCCTCACCCCCGTCGAGTGGGACGCCTACTGGGTAGACCTTTCCGAAGAGCAGCGTCAAATGCTCGACGCCTTCAAATCCGGCGCTAGTGTCACCGACATTGCTCAGCAGTTTGAACTCACCGCAAAGCAAGTCACCAGCCGCTGGGGTGAGCTATACATGCTCGCGCAGCAGGCTAGAACCGATAAAGATAATGCAGCGTAGGTTAAATCAGCGCTACTCGCGCGTACTCTTCAGTATTGCTGTTCAAGCATGCAGTATTTTCGGTGGCTGAGCGTAGTCGTTCGCGAAGCGTCGCCGCAGGCGTTAGTCAAAACCCAGCCAGAGACCATCTGCTATGCAGACACTTCGCTCACCTCAAACCTCGGTGACCGTCTACTCTTTATCTGAAAATTAACAGCACCAAATATGGGTATCGTCCCTTAAGTTCCTTTCGACGCCTTCCGTGCGTCCATAATCCGCCCAAAATTCAGCTTGAACTCGTCAAACCCCACAAAACTCCCTGGTTCTTCGTCCCAAGAAGCCGATAGCATGCCATAGGTCAGGCCCAGTACCCCAAGCCCAAAGCAACCCATCGTCGTCAACAGCGTCACAATTGGTGCAAACGTCACAATCTGCTGACTCAGCAAATAGTAAGACAAAAAGAAAATACTCACGCCCGCTGCAATTGGGCTAATCGAAAGAATTGCCATCCGACGAACCATTCGGCGGCTCACTTCCTTGGGAATGCGGCCATCGCTATCGGGCCCATCGTTCTTTTCATTCTTCTTCTGAGCCTGCGTCTTCTCTGCCCGCTTGCGGTTTGCCGCTCGAATATCATCTACCCGAGCCTGAGCCTTTGCCGAAACCGCAGACGTTTCGCTGTTCTTATCCTTTGACTTAGACTCAGACTTCTTCGCTTTTTTCTTTCTATCGTCCTTGGAAGATTGAGAAGACTCAGATTCTTTCGCAGCGTCTTTTTCTCGCTTGCGCTTAGGTTCAAACGGTAAAGCAGCACGGTTGCCACTTTGCTCACTGCCTCGACCGTTCGTAGAATCTCTCTCAGACTTGGAATCCATTTTTCCCTTAGCTGGTTTTCTCTCAAAGAAGCGACGCAATCAGAAATTATCGACGAATGCCTAGCTTTTTAATCAAAGCCTTGTAGCGTTCAGCATCTTGCTTCATGAGGTAAGAGAGCAAACGCTTACGCTGGCCAATCATCTTCATCAGGCCGCGACGAGAAGAATAGTCTTTCTTATTTTTTTGTAGGTGCTGACTTAGCGTATTGATGCGGTCAGTCAACATTGCAATTTGCACGTCGACAGATCCAGTATCGGTTTCATGGACCTGATTTTCGGAGATAATCTCCTGCTTGCGTTCTTGTAGCAGAGCCATACGCTTACGGTGTTATTGACAAAAATTATGGACATAGGGCTTTCAATACTACCACAGCTGGGTTTCTATAAGCGGCTACGATCTTCCTTGCTCCTTCTGCAAAAGGGCTCTGCAATCAGCTCCTCTCAAGCCGCGTTCACTGCCGAATGCTAGAGCCTTCGGCATATACGGACATAACACATCATCTTGATATCTTCACAGCTTCTTCGGGAATTTAAAGGAGGCAAGGCTGCTCTGTCAGTTTCTACCTCTATCTCTAATTCCTATGGCTGCCCATTATTTTGCTAGCAAATTTCATTGGCATCGCTCTATATATAGTGGGCTTCTAGCTGCGGTTATGGGTTTAGGCGCTCTAGAAGGTGCGATCGCCGCACCGATACCCCACACGGTTACCTCATCTCCTACCCACACGCCTACACTACTGACCTCTGTTCCTAACGACGCTGCCCAGCCTGCAGCTCAGCTACCGGCAGATTTGCCCAGCCAACCTCAGCAAATCGCTCGCAACCGAGCTCAGTCCGAAGTCCGCTCCATCTGGCTCGACCGCGAAACAATTGTCAACGCTGGCAGCCGTGAGGGCCTCGCTCAAGTCTTCGAACGCTTCCGTTCTGCCGGCATTAACACGGTTTTCGTTGAAACCGTCAACGCAGGCTATCCCATTTATCCTAGCGACGTTGCCCCCGAGCAAAACCCCCTCACCCGCGACTGGGATCCGCTCCAGGCCGCCGTCGATTTAGGTAAAGTTTACGACATCGACGTGCACGCTTGGATTTGGCTTTTTGCCGCTGGCAACCGTGCCCACAACCGCATCCTCGGCCAGCCAGAAAGCTATCCAGGGCCCATCCTCAGCGCCCGTCCTGACTGGGCCGGCTTCGACAACCAGGGCAACTTAATTATCCCCGGCAAACCAAAGCCCTTCCTAGACCCTGCCAACCCCGAGGTCCGCGAATACCTCATCGACCTCATCGATGAAATCGCCACCCGCTACGACATAGACGGCATCCAGTTGGACTATGTCCGTTACCCTTTCCAAGACGCCGCGAGTAATCGTACCTTCGGCTACGGCACGGCAGCCCGTGAGCAGTTCTACGAACTAACTGGCGTTGACCCTATGACGCTTCCTTCTCGCAACGGAGGCGATCGCAGGTTAGCCCGCCTCTGGAGCCAATGGACAAACTTCCGGGCCCAGCAAGTTAGCAGCTTCGTCGCCGAAGTCTCCGCCCACCTCCGTCGTCACCATTCCGACCTCACTCTATCCGCCGCCGTCTTCGCGGACGACGCCTACTATCGCCACCACGCCATCCAGCAGGACTGGGAAGACTGGGCCGATCAGGGCTTAGTCGACTGGATTGTGCTGATGAGCTACGCCGACAGCACTCAAGAATTCTCTGAACTCATTCAGCCTTGGGTGTTGGAGTCTAGTTTCTATTCCACCCAGATTATTCCGGGCATTCGTCTGTTGAATCTTCCTTCTTCTGAAGCGCGAAACCAGATTGAGTTCCTGCGTGAG
>JBHJIY010000174.1:0-6876 GCA_050042985.1 Phormidesmis sp.
TACCCTACTGTTCATACCTACTGACTTCAGTACACACAATCCTGAAGAATTTATACTGAAGTCACTATTTCATAATCAGAGATAGCACTGAAGACGAAAACAGGGTCTAGCCACTAATGGGACTGACACACTTACAATTTCTTTTCTTTTTTTATGTGCTCGATAGAGTAAACCCTGGGTATTTCTTTTAGGATAGGTATTAGAAATGACCAAACGGTGCCAGAAAAGGAGCGTTTGCACCTACCGCAGGCTAATAAGATGACAGAAAAATACAGAGAAGACCTTGCAAATGATGGCACCTTTCAATTTATGAAAATAAACGTATCGCTTGCTCTAGACTGTGGCGGTTACAGCGATTGGTCTCAGCACTTGATTAAATCAAAGTAAATAAAAATACAGCTTAGATAGTATATATACGCACAAAATAGGCAGGATGAACTATTGATTTTGAGCAGAGGCCAGCTCATTTGGCACAGCTGACGAAGGGCCTACTAAAGGTTCTTCGTAGGGTTCTACGCTATCTGCATTTTTAGAAATAATCGGCATCATCTCTCGTGTCGCTGTTTGTGTGCTGACAAACTCTAGGTCAATGGACTCTGAACTTACAGGCTCTGGCGTGTTAGGTAGCTTTGAAGTGTCTGAGTTTGTCTGTTGCGGCTCTGGCTGTTCTGGTTCTGCTTGTTCTCGCTCTAGCTGTTTTGGTTCTAGAAACAAGGGTTCTACAGGTGAGGGTTCTACAGGTGAGGGTTCTACAGATGAGGCGTCTACTGGGAAAAGTGCGTCTGACTCTTCCATCACTGGATTGGGTGCGCGCGCTGGATATTCTTCTAGAGGCTGTTCTGGCGTTGAGTTTGGCAGAACGGCTTCCTCAGGTATGAGATGAGTGGGAATAGGTTCAACAAATGCAGGCGATGTTTCGGCAGGCGCTAGCGTCTCTGATAAGAACGGATCCAGATCAGGTTGAGGGATGTCAGTCAGTGGCGCTTTGAGTACGACGGGAAAGCGGAGCGGCTGGTCAAATGTTTTGGAGGCCTTGCGAATGCCCTGCAAAATAGCGGTTCCTTGTTCGCCAGTTGCCATCTGAATTTGGGAATCGCGAACGCTGACGGGCAAAAATTCGATTTTCATTTGCCGATTGCGCAAGGAAACCCTCAAGGCCGCTGTGTCGTGGTCTTCGAGCGGTGCTTCGCCAAAGACAAAATCTCCAAGGGAATAGGCGATCGCGCGATCGCGATAAATCTCAGCCCCCTGCATCTGGCTGGGGTGATATCCCACCACCAAATCTGCACCTGCATCCACCGCGTCGTGAGCCAGCGACTGCTGCCAGGCTTCAGGGATGGCTGCAAAGTCCACAGCACTATTTAGGTTAGCTGCCCCTAATTTAGCTGCCCCCTCATCTATTTTCCCCTGGCCTAAGACATCTCCCCAGCGGTAATTCACCACCACCCAGTCCACCTGAGGGCGAATGGCCCGAATGTCTTCCAAAATATGCTCTCGCTCTTTGCTATTGGTATGGGCAACCCCTGCCTTGTCATCTTTAGCAGCTTTCATCGCTTCGGGGTTGTAGCCTAAGTAGGCAATTCGCTGCCCTTTTACCTCCAAAATTTCGGGGCGATGAGCTTCCTGCTGATTCCGCCCGGCCCCTACCCGATAAATCCCTTGCCGATCGAGCGTGATGAGGGTTTCATCTAGCCCCCTAGTGCCGTAGGTGAGTGTCCCCTCGCTAGCAAGATTTACGATATCAATGCCGCCAGCTTTGAGCGTTTGTACCGCCTGAGGCCGAGTGCGGTGATAAAAGTCTTCTTGCAAAGATGTACTGGCGTTGGCTAAGGGTTCCGAGAGGCCCACCATGGCCACGTCAGCCTGTTGATAAATGGTGAGATCGCTAAACAGCCGGTCGAGACTTTCAGCTTCTTCAAAAATGAAGTCGTTTAGGCCCAGCTCACCACCAAACACGAGCGAAACAGTCGGGTCGTTTGGCTCGGCAACCTCATCGTGAGGAATAACGGCCACTGTTTCGAGGGAAGCTTCGACCGTTCTTTCGGCGCGCTGGGAAGCTCGAAATGCGACTTCTGTCGCACTGGTCGGCGCTTCGTCGTACCAAGGTGCAACCACAGGGGCTGACTCGGTTGCATCTGATGACCTTAAGCGCTCAGAGAGAATAAGTTCGGTGAGCCCACCAAATAGAAATGCAGCGGTAGCACTTCCAGAGATCAGCGCTGCGCGGAAGAATTTGAACTGGCTGCGGACGACTTCGCGGGCAACTTTGCTGCGAGAAGATTCATGAACCAGCTTAGGAGAAATATGTTTTTCCGCCGCAGCGTCACGAGTTGCTGACGCTTGCTTAGCTGAGGCGTGGGTCAGGTCTTCTGATTGGCTTGTGGACGAATTTTTTAACCGACGCTGACCAGCCGTCGGAATACGAATGCGCTGCTCCCATTTTGTTTGGGCAGAACCGACCTGTCGTGCAACTAGGTAGATGCCTTCGATGACGTTGGAGTTGAGTTTGTAGATGCGATTGCATACAAATTTCAGCAGGCGATGCGGCTGAGGAATCCGCTCAAACTCAACCAACACTTTTATACAGCCAGGCACTTTGTCGACCAGCACCTGAGCGTACACATTTTGAGGGACGAGGGGTTCGTTGAGCCAGTAGGCGATCGCCTGAAAATACCCTTCAGCTGCTAGCTGCTGAACATTTAGACCTGCAAAGCCACCCGTCAGCTGATTGAGCTGCAAAGGCGTCTGCTCAGAAGACAGTACTTCATCCGAATCGGCTACTGCGACGTCTGTCGGCGGTTCAGCAGGTGATTCAAACGTGGTTGGGGATGCACTTATCATCAGTAGGCTTTGTCCAACGTCTTAGGCAAGAGTGCAGTGAGCGCGTCTCAAATGAAACAAACGTTTCAAATGAAACATCGGTATGCCTGCGTAAAGAAGCTTACCCAATTTCCTTGATATATTGCCATCAGTCAATGCCGCAACCGGCAATATCTTTGGAAGGTTAAGTATAGAAAGCGGCCTGTAGAAAGCGGCTACGGCTGTGTTCTAGGATTGGCACTAGGATAGGGTTCTTCTTCCGGTGTGACTGGTTCACTGCTAGAGGTTGCTTCCCTGCCAGTGCCAGTGCCAGTGCCAGTGTCGCTAGTCGAGTCAGCATTCGTATTGCTATCACTGTCGCCCAGCGGCGTGATGGCAGGCTGCACAGCTTTAGACGATTCTTGATAGGTTTGCCCAGAAATGCGACGGATTAATTCTTGCGCTCTGCCATCGTTGATGGGTCTTTCCACTAGAGCTGCGATCGCATAGCGTTTGCCATTGGGCAAGTCAACGAGGGCAACGTCGCCTAGCACAGAGCCGATGTCTCCCGTTTTGTTGTAGGTAAGTGCGCCCTGTTCTATGGGGCCGTTGGCGAGCAGGCTTTTGTTACGGGTGCGATTGAGGATGTTGAGAATGCGATCGCGCGATCGCATCGTTAGTTCTTCTCCCTGGCTAATCAGCAGCATCGTATGCACCAGGTCACGAGCGCTCGTTGTATTCGTCCCTTCTAAGTCCGGAAGCGGTGCATTGAGCACAGTTTTTTCCAGCCCCTGCTTTTGAAATCTGGCATTCAAGATTTCTTTGCCACGCAGCAAATCGATCATCATGTTAGTTGCGGTGTTGTCACTGCTCACAATCATTTGAGTGGCAACTTCTAGCGCCGTAAACTGCGTGCCCGGTGCCGATAGCTGCATATCGCCCGATCCTTCGGCAATTTGTTCAGGTTGAATGGCTAAGGTTTGATTCGGATCGATCCGTCCGGCGTCAACTTCCTCGAAAAAAGCTAGTAAAATAGGCAGCTTGATTGTGCTGGCGGCCGCTATTGTTTCGGTGCCTTCTACGCTGACGTACTTACCTGTATCTATATCTATATAAAATACTTTGGGTGTCAGATTAGGGTAGAGATTTGGCAGCTCTTGCAGGGCAGCTTTTAATTCTGGAATTTCTTGCGCGAGCGTCATTGGAAATGTTTTGACCGGCGGCGTTGGCGCAACCACTTTCTCGGCAGGGGTGGGTTCTGGTGTATCGGGTAAAACCCTGAGCAGAGTGCCACCAATAGCCGCAAGCCCCATACCCGCTATCAGTAGCTGAATACCCCGCCTGAGCAGCGTATATTTTTTATTGGCTCGACGGCGCTTGCGCACTAGGCCCCGAGAGGGCGGTACTCTCCCTGGATAGGTCGAGTTTGGTAGACCGGGCCTGTTTTTACCAGAAGGCGTAGACAAAATGGGTTTGACAGCTGCCTTTTTTGTGAGGGGTGTAACAGCCGCAGTTGTATTCAGCTTTTTATCTACGAGCCGAGCCGACGGTGCTGTCGTTTTAGCCTTCAGTGCCCTAGTTCGGCTAGAAGACTTGCGCTTAACGCGGTCAGGTGCTGAGCCAAAGAGGCGACGACGTTCACCAGAATTGCTGCGTGATTGGCTTCTGCGGCGGCGAGTACTCTTTTCCTCTGTCGCTCGGTGTCGTGAGTTTAGGCGCTCGCTAGGTTTTGTTGTACCTGGCTTTGCGCCGCTAGAAGCTTGAGTATTGGCAGCAGCGGGTTTATCTGCTGAAGGCACCGACTTTGGCAAGTACCGCGATGATGGAATGCTCAGTTTTGGCCGCTCGATACCGTTCGCGCCGCCATTGAAGCTGCTGTTAAAGCTGCCATTTGGTCCATTGGTAGAACTGGCACTGCCAGGACTCTGGTTACCAGTGCGAATATTGCGTGTGCCGTTGGCATCCGTCATAGCAGAATTAACCTTTTTTGGAGTCTGATAGTGCCCATTCCACCTGCCTGAGCATGCCTCGTAACAGCGCGACCTCATTGGAAGTTGGGCTGGGGCGGTGCAGCAGGTGTCTGAGCTTTCGCATCCGGGTAGCTGCTGTGTGTGGATAGAGATACTCCACTTTGAGCAGTACAGATTCTAGATGCTGATAGTAGCCTTCTAGTTCATCGAGAGTGGCCTTGTTTTGGCTAGCTTTTTGGTTAGCTTTGCTCAGACTATTTGATTCCGTTTGTTTAGCAGATGAAGGGCCGTTTTGTAAAGGAAAATCCACTTTGCTGTCAGAAGAAACTTCGCTGTCAGGCAAAATCTCGCTCTGCTGACGAGGCGTCACTATGCGATACAGCTCGTAACAGCAAACGGCAACGGCCTGAGCGAGGTTGAGCGCGCTATAGATATCGCTGGTTGGAATTTTTGTAAAGAACTGGGCGTAGGCGAGTTCGGTGTTGCTCAATCCGCGATCTTCTGGGCCAAAGATCAAGGCAGTCTGGGCAGCAGAAGCCGTAATGAGCTGAGGTAGAACAGCTTCGGGGGGGTGAAGTGCCGCTTCAAAACCTCGGGTGCGTGCTGTGGTTGCGATCGCAACCTCACAACCCACCAGCGCCTCTGGAATCGTCTCCACCTGCAACGCCGATCGCAAAATATCGTCTGCATGCACCGCCATTTGCAACGCCTCCGCCCCTAGCACTTCGCACTGAGGTGCGACTAGTACCAGCTGCGAAAGCCCAAAATTTTTCATCACCCGAGCCACCGACCCCACATTCAGCGGACCTGCCGGAGCCACCAGCACAACCCTAACGGCGGCCAAAGCTTCTGAAGCGGATGCAATTTGAGTCATTCGATAGAAAACCAATCGTTGTGATTACGATATATATTGTGAAGTCTTTCACCCCCTCTCCTCAACTCCCCCTCTCCCTTTTTCCACACATGGCTCGCCAACGCAAAAAATCCGATCTCCCTTCCAAACCCTGCCAGGTCTGCGGTCGTCCATTTACCTGGCGCAAAAAATGGGCAAAGTGCTGGGACGATGTGAAGTACTGCTCCGATCGCTGTCGGCGTCGGCGAAATCAGTCCGATTCGGCTGAGAAGTAACGGTCGAGCACAGGGGTGAGTGAGCGAGGGGTGAAGTCTGCGATCGCCTCGGTTGCCCCTACCCTCATTAGTTCTTCGGCTGTATGGGTTGTCGTCATGCCAATTGTCACGATATCGGCTCCTACTGCTGAGTGAATACCCGCCACAGAATCCTCAAAAGCAATGGCCTCTGCGGCAGTAATACCCAACTGATCAAGTGCGGTTTGATAGGGCAAAGGGTCAGGTTTACCCCTGGGCAAGTCATCGGCGATAACAATTGTGTCGAAAGACTCTGTGAGCCCCAGTGCCGCCAGCATAAAAGCGGCATTCTTGGGCGGCGCATTGGTCACTACAGCGGCTGCTAATCCCTGACGCTTAATTTGCTCAAGCAGAGCAATCAGTCCAGGCAGTGGCACCAGCTGACTTTGGGCCCGCTCTCGAAAAGTGGCTTCTTTTTGAGCACTAAATTGCTCGCCTTCTGCGGCTGAAAGCTCAGGAAAAAAGTCAGCCATTATGGCCGCGTTTTGACGACCGCTGATTTTTTGCTTGTAGAGTGATTTATCCATTGCGATGCCGCGCTCGGCAAATAGCGACTGAAAGACTTGAAAATGAACTTTATCGCTGTCGGTCAATGTGCCATCCAAATCAAAAATAACGGCTTTGAGCATAGGTCTGTTAAATGGCGATTTGCTGTTGATCTTTTGCTTTGAGCTACGAACGTTGTCGCCAGGGTTTTTCTACGACTGTTAGCGTAATAAGTTTCCGAGATATCACCATTGTGTCGCGAGTCGCCGTGCTAGTCTAGTTGGCCTGAGATGTTGTGATCGAGAGCCTGTTATTTTTGCTGGCTAAAGTGCGCACAGATCCAATGTGCGCGCACTTTAGGGGAGTGAAAAGTTCAAGCCTAAAACCTGTTCACTGTCCAGTCAACAGCCGCTCGATAACGGGGAAAGTTCGGTGAAAAACCGGCGCTGTCCCGCAGCTGTGATGGTAGAGAAAG
>JBHJIY010000175.1:0-39238 GCA_050042985.1 Phormidesmis sp.
GGAGGAGAGTGTAAGCCAGAAACGCTCACTGCTAGTAAGACAAGTGAGCGCCCAACGCGAGTACTGATTTGCCAAAAGTCTAGCTGTCGGCAACGAGGAAGTCAGGTCGTAGCAGATACGATGGCAAAGACTATCCAAGGGAGGCTCGCACAGACCACTACTGCCTACGAAAAATCAGATTCCATTCAGTTCATCTCAACTGGCTGTATGAAGCAGTGTAAGTCGGGCCCCCATGTTGTTGTCATTCCACAAAGACAACAACAAAAGGATTCTAGCCCGACTGATCAGCAGCTAGCTAAAGCCAAATACAACAACGTCACACCTGATGCTGCTCAGCAGATAGCCCACCGGCTCATTGAGTCTATACCTATATACGCCGATTAGATATGTCGATTAGATATGTCGACTAGTAAGGCCCGACCGTATGTAGCACTGCTCAAACGTTTTACGAAAGACCATCTTCTCGTGGGTTCTCCACACGATGTGACCTTTGCTCTCTAGCGCTTTGAGCAAACGGGTTACCGTCACTCGAGTGGTGCCTATCGAGTCTGCAATCTCCTGATGGGTTAGCTTTAGCGAAATCTGAATGCCTGTTGCTGTCGCTGTCCCAAAGTGTTCTGCTAGCCAACATACAAATTGCAAGATTCGCTGCTGGGAATCTCGACAGTGGGCAATTCGCAACAAGCTATTAGACTGCCGAATTTGGCCGAGTACCATCTCCCGAGACAATGGATGACTCACGCTTAGGTACTCAGCTTCTACGGCTGTTATGCACTCAGCCTCGTATGGGCAAGTTTGCGCCAGCGGATATCCCACCACATCTCCAACAGACCAAAAGCCTAGAGGAACCGGCTCGCCTTCGGCATTCCAAGTGAGCGATCGCACATAGCCAGAGTGAATACGCCACAAGCTGTGATTAACAAAGCTAATACGGTCGTGGCGCTTAAAAGTGATTCGGTTTGCTGGAATAGACTCTGTTGATAGATGTTGCCTGCGAGTGGTTCTGTTCGTTTTGCTGTGTGGCTGACGATGCACTGACTGGGTTCGCTGTCTGTAGCTTATCGGCTGTACTTCTAAAGCAGCTGTCATAGGAAACTATCCGGTTTTGTAGGGTTCGCACGAAAAGACAGTCATATTCAAAAGATATGCTCAAAAGATATGCTCAAAAGACCATGCTTAATGTTCTTGGGCTAGCACCAGCTCACAGAAGATTGAGCCGCAATAGGGGCTATTGCAAGAGACTCTTTGGAAGGTATGATTTTTTCTTCTTTGCACAGGCTTTCTACGTCGCTATGCTGCGATCCTATGCGAGCCCAGTGATCCAAGATTGTTTTTGCAACAGTTTTGTAGTGATAGAAGTGAAAGAAATGTCGACCGTCGGGGCAGTGCCACATACGGTCACCCGCCTTCAGCCAACGTGTCCAGCCTGCCTGCTGCTGAGACGATACTATATCGTCAATCTCACCGTTGCATACTAAGAGAGGTACATCTATGCCGCCTGCTGGAATGTGAGTTTGATGTGCTAAGGAATGCAGCGTCAGATTGCTATCTAAATCCTTTGAAAGTAGCTGTGCGAGGGCCGTTACAAATCGAGGAACTTGCTGCCCAAACAACAATCTAGTCATTTGACCCAAAATTACCTCACGGCTACAGGGCAACAGTTTGCGTAGCGCGTAGTAGTGAGCCTGCCAGTTTACAGCTGGCGTAGCACTCACCGACAGCAGCGTTAAAGACGCCACATGCTGTGGATATTGCCGAGCATACAGCAGACCAACAGCACCGCTCACACCGTGCCCAACTAAATGCACCTTTGTTTTGGGTCCATTGGTTTCAGCCGCTCGATGACTCAAATACTCATGCAATGCCTCTACAACTGCATCGGTAGAGCAAGGCTCATCCACCGTTTGACAGTACTTCCAACGCCGCACCGTACTCCGCTTGGTTAGCTGTGACATCAATCTCTGGTCAAAGCATTTCAAATACGGGCTCACCGATAGCCAGAGCACATCAGGTTTTTTCTGCATGAATTCACACTCCTTATTGAGACTTATACTCAATAGACAATTACCAGGAGTATACCCTAACTTTCAATTAATAGGAAATGTTCTCATTAAAAAGAGAATGTACAAGCATGCCAAGCTGAATACACTCCTTCGTTTGCGAGGATGAATAACTTTGCAGGTGACGCATCTGAAAAAGTGAAATTCACCCTTGCGTAAAATACTATTGGTAATTCCTTTTATTAAATCTTGGAAGAGGTATTGAAAATAGCTTGCTTATCCAGCTTTTTGCAGTGCAGTGCAGTTTGCGCAGATTCCATACAGCGTTAGCTGACAGTCGAGTACGTGATAGCCTGCTGAGCTGGCCGTTCTCTCGCCGATTTGAGCGATTGAGCCTTCTGCAAATTCCACAGTTGTATTGCAGTGTACGCACACAATATGGTGATGGGCTTTTAGGGGGCGGTTGAGGTCGTAGTGCTTGTGCCCTTCTGCTAATTCCAGTTCTCGCAATAGTCCCATGTACACCATTAAATGCAATGTTCGGTAAACCGTGGATAGGCTAATTCGCTCGCCGTCTTTTTCCAGCAGCTTATGGAGATCTTCTGCACTCAGGTGTTCTCCCTGCGTGAGTTCCATGAAAATGCTCAAAACCTTTTGTCGCTGAGGTGTCGCGCGATACCCTCTGGCATTGAGTTCATCCTTCAGAGCTTCGTCCGACAAAAAAGGCATGCTTCATTTCGCTTAACTTAGTAATCATTCTTATTTAGGATGCAGCAAAAGGTCAAGCGATCGGCAGCTTTTTAATAGGAAAAGCCACCATCTATATTTTGTTCGCAGCCTTATTGAAAACAAAATCAGCAATGAAATATCGTTAAAATCCTAGGTATAACAGGGTTTTAGCCTAATATCTATTTATATCTTTTTCTGTATCTTTAGAAACTGAACCACACGTTATAGACATTGACTATCATCTATAGCTAATAAGCATTAGCAAGTAGTGCAAAAGCTAAATCAGAATAGCTATCGGTAACTGAGCGGTAAGCGCTTACGTTCTTGCTGCGCTGCGCAGCAATGTAGGTAGCTGGATCGCCCCCGTCCCCACCTAATTAATATATCCAGACGTCAAAAACCCTCGCTACATCACTCTCGTGTGCAGCCGGGGGGTGGTTCAGTCGAGCTAGATTGTGTAGTGTCTGCCTCTTCTTTCTCTAGATTGGCAAAATCGAACGCTGGCAGGCTGGGCAAACCGCATGAATAGAAAGCTGACAGTCTAGAAGCTGATAGCCAGATTTCTCTGCTGTTTTGGCACCTACTTTCAAAACAGAGTCGTTTTTGAACTCGATTGTTTTGTTGCATCGTACGCAAATGAGGTGATGGTGGTGATGCGGAGCCGGGCGGTTGATTTCGTAGCGTTTTTGGTCTTCAGCTAGCTCTAGCTCTCGCAAAATACCCATGCGAGCCATGAGCTTGAGGTTGCGATAAATCGTGGAGAGCCCGATGGGTTCGCCCTCGTCCTTTAATAGATCGCGCAAATCTTCGGCACTGAGGTGACGGCCCTCTGGCAGGTTTTGAAAGGTCTTAAGAATGGTTTCTCGCTGAGGGGTCATGCGCCAACCGCGCTCGTGCAGTTCAGCTTTTAAGGCAGAAGGCGAGTACGCAACCATAACTTGGAGCCCTTAGTGAGAGTCATTAACACCTGTCTAATGAGAATAATAGCGAATCAATGCCCTATTTGCAACAGTAATTGCTTATTGAGAAATATACCTAAAAAGGAATTGATAAAGAGAGACTCTGAAAATAGCCATAGCCTTTTCCTAGAAAGGGCTATGGCTATTTTTTGTTATGGCATTGCTTGCTGAAAACTAGCGATAGAAAACGCAATGTTTGCGATCGCGGGCTCGTTCACGCTGTTTTCGTGCTGTGTATGCCAAATAGCTACAGCGAACAGGCTCAGTAAGAATCTATCCCACTTACCCCAAGACCTGTCTATTTATAGATGGTGGTAAATGTAAGGCATGAGGAAGTGAGCATAGGGCTTCCGTGTTGATCTCAGGGGGAAGTTGAAGTAGCATTGATGAGACCAAGTCTCAACTGTCAGGGTTTTAAGGTTCGCTGCACTCGCAAAGCTACACATAAGGTTTTCGGTGTAAAGAATTTCGATAAACCCCTCAAACAAGGATGGCCAGCAGTGGATAGTGCCGGGTTTAACGTTGGTCGATGGGATCATTGGCTACTTGTGATTAGCTTTGTGGGTATTGCTAGCTACGGCCTGTGGCTATCTTGGCAGTGGCGGATTGCGCCCACCCAAAAGCGGACACCAGCTTATAGGGCGAGGGCTTTGCGATCTTCCAATAGACGAACACAAAAAGCTTTGAAAAAAGATGCGGCACAGAGGCAGCTAGCGCGCCAGCTGGCGACGCAAGTACATGCCCAACAGCAAAATCGCCATGCGCCATAAGCCTCATCAGCTGTTTTTGGGAATGGTCGTGCTGTCTGCTGCATTGCATGGTGTGGTCAGTGTTGTGCAGTGGCCTCAAGGCTCTACCACCAGTGCGGTACAGGACGACGCTCAGGCATTGGAGCGTCAAGTCGCAATCGCAACGGAAACGCCTGCAATCGTGATCGCCCAGCTCCCTCAAAGAAATACAGTTGCACCCAAAAGTGCTTCCACATTTAGCCCTGCTCTCGCTGCTCAAAGCCTTCCCCAATACCCATTGCCAGAAGATTCGATCGCGGCATCTGCCTTAGCGCAATCGCCGCCGCTAGATCTCCCTCCGCAATCGCCACCGCAATCTGCTGAAGAAGAAGCGCTATTCGAGAATTCAAAGGAGCAGGCGGCGCTAGACTCGGAAAACATAGACTCAGAAGTCGAAGACTCGGAAGAAGATCTAGGTGCCGAAGACTCGGAAGAAGATCTAGATGCCGAAGATTTAAAGCAGGGCTCGGAGCCAGATCAGGGTGTTTTGCTACAGTTGGCAGATGACTTTCCGCATCTATCAGGCTCAAGTTCTGGCTGCTTTAGCCTGAGCAACTGTCATCAGGCTAGCGGCAACTATCGCCAAGTTGTTCAGCAGCTTACCGAACAAATGATAGCCAATGGCTATCAGCTCACCGAAGACGACACTATCGATGGTACCGGTCATCGTGTGTTTGAAGTGGTCATGCCCAGTGAGCCAGACAGCCTTTACTATCTCAATGTTTTTTCTGATGGATTGGACAGTGCTGTCTATGCCATTACGGTGAATATTCTGAGCCTGGACGAGCTGAAGAGCCTACAGGCATAGGTGGATTCTTTCAACGTCTGCTGAGTCGTGAATTAAACTGCTTTATATCCCTTTCTTTTGGTTCTGCACGCTCAGAACCGACACAGTACAACATGCCTCGCCTACGCCCTTTCTTTGCTCACTTGCCGAATAGATGGCCTAACGGTTGGGCGGTGACAACCTGGATAATCGCAGTATTAGTTTGCTTTCCCGTCTTTGTCGTCTTGGGAAGTGTCTTTGCCGATACGGGCGCAATTTGGGCCCATTTGGTCGATACCGTACTCGCGAAATACGTTACAAATTCGATTCTGCTGATGATAGGTGTGGCCGTTGGCGTACTGACTATCGGCGTTGGCACTGCTTGGCTGGTCACGATGTGTCAGTTTTGGGGAGTGCGTACTTTTGAGTGGGCTTTGCTTTTGCCGCTGGCGGCTCCCGCTTACTTGCTGGCTTATACCTATACAGACTGGCTGGAGTATTATGGCCCGATTCAAACGGGGCTGCGCACTCTCTTTGGCTGGGAAAGTGCCACTGACTATTGGTTTCCCAATGTTCGATCGCTGTGGGGAGCTGTCGCCATGTTCACTCTCACGCTGTATCCCTACGTTTATATGCTGGCCCGCGTTGCCTTCCTAGAGCAATCTGTCTGCACGCTAGAAGCCAGTCGCTCTCTAGGCTGTGGCCCCTGGCGCAGCTTTACTAACGTTGCCCTGCCGCTAGCTAGACCTGCCCTCATGGCTGGCCTATCGCTCGCGCTGATGGAAACGCTCAACGATTTTGGTACCGTGCAGTACTTCAGCGTAGTCACCTTTACCACGGGCATCTATCGGACTTGGTTTGGCATGGGTGAACGGGTGGCGGCGGCTCAGCTTTCGGCTATGCTGATGCTGTTTATTTTGGCGTTGATTTTGCTAGAGCTGTGGTCTCGGCGGCAGGCAAAGTACTATCAGGCGAATAACAGTTTGCAAGCGCCCACTGCGTACAAGCTCGAAGGCGTGCGAAATATTGCGGCTTTTTTCGCCTGCTTGCTGCCAATTGCATTGGGTCTTCTGCTACCGGGCTGTTTGCTATTGCAAATGGTCGCGAAAAATTTTGACCAAGCCTTGGAGAATCGCTTCCTCGAGCTGGCTGGTAATAGCTTAATTTTGGCTGGAATGACAGCTGCGATCGCCCTTATCCTTTCCCTTATCCTTGCCTACGGCCAGCGGCTAAACGGCAACCGCTTCATCCGCTTTGGCGTGCGGCTCGCGGCGATGGGCTACGGCATTCCTGGCGCGGTGATTGCTGTTGGCATTTTGATTCCGGTAACCAGGTTAGACAATGCGATCGCAGCCTGGGCGCAGGCCACTTTCAATAGTTCTCCTGGCCTACTCATTAGCGGCACCATCACAGCCCTCGTCTTCGCCTATCTCGTTCGCTTCCTCGCTGTGGCCCTTAGCTCCGTAGAATCTGGTCTGGGTAAAATTCGCCCCAACCTAGATGACGCTGCCCGCAGCCTGGGCTATTCACCGACCGAAACGCTCGCCAAGGTGCATACACCGCTGATGACTAGCAGCCTCCTTACTGCGATTATGCTCGTATTTGTAGATGTGATGAAAGAGCTGCCTGCGACTTTAGTCATGCGCCCTTTCAACTTCGATACGCTAGCGGTTCGCGTTTATCAATATGCTTCCGATGAGCGCTTGGTAGAAGCTGCCGCACCGGCACTCACCATTTTGCTGGTGGGCCTGCTGCCGGTGATTGTCCTAAGCTGGCAAATCAGCCAGAGTCGTCGCATTAGGCAGTAAAACATCTCAGATTAGGAAGCGGGTAGCGATCGCGCTGGTCCTCAACGTGCAGTAAAAACTTTTAGCGGATTTTCAGCATCCGACCGAGTTCTAAATTTATAGTGTGGATTGGACCCTACCTTTCCTCTTTCTATTCCTGCTCATGGCTAAACCTTCTGTGCCCGCTCAGTCTGCTATTGAAGAAAATGGAAGGCTAGCTCCCTTACATCCTTTCAAGCAGCCGATTGCCTGGCTCAAAGCCTTTTGGCAATTCTCTAGGCCGCATACGATTATTGGCACGAGTTGTAGCACGATAGCGCTGCTGGCGATTGCCCTGGCTGCCTTGCCTGCAGCACCGGACAGTGGGCAGGTGCTCACGAGTTGGCTGGTCGCGTGGATTGCTTGCCTGTGCGGCAATGTATATATCGTTGGGCTCAATCAGGTAGAAGATATTGCGATTGATCGGATCAATAAGCCGCATTTACCGATTGCCTCAGGTGAGTTTACGAAGCGCCATGCGCAGCTTTTGGTGGGGCTGACGGGTGGGGCTGCGATTGCGCTGTCTCTCCTTTCCCAAAATATCTTCCTTATCCTCACTGTCGTCCTCAGCCTAATCATCGGCACTGTCTATTCTTTACCGCCTATTCGACTGAAGCGTTTTCCCTTCTGGGCGTCGATGTGCATTTTGGTGGTGCGCGGTGCGATTGTAAATTTGGGATTGTATCTGTATTTTGCAACTCAGCTTGGGATAGGCGCGGCAGTGCCTGCGAGGGTATGGGCGCTGACTTTGTTTGTGTTGGTATTTAGCTTTGCGATCGCAATTTTCAAAGACATTCCTGACCTTGAGGGCGATCGCCAATTCAACATTTCTACCTACACCCTACAGCTGGGGCAAAAAAAGGTATTCAACCTCGCGCGCTGGGTGCTCACCGTATGCTACGGCGGTTTGATTCTCTCTGGTCCTTTTTTATCAGGTGTCAACCCGCTCTTTTTAATCGCTACTCACAGCATAGGAATTCTTTCTTTCTGGTGGCTTAGCCGCCGGGTAGATCTTGATTCAACGCCCGTCAAAAAAGATATCTCTTACCCAGCCTTCTATCAGTTTATTTGGAAACTATTTTTTGCAGAATATCTCATCTTTCCATTGGCCTGCTGGTTAGCAAGCTAGTGAGCCAGAAACTAACATAGAACGTACCAGCCACTAACTAAACTTAGATAAGGAGAAAGATGATGATTCAGACAGCTCAGGCCAAAGATATTAGCTTAGGAGAGATAAAGAAGCAGTTCAACTTACAGCTCACAACAGAGCCTAATTTTTTCAACGAGTGGCAAAGCGACCTACCTGTTGTGTCAGCAGCAGAACAGAAGCAGATAGCACGAATTCAGCAAAACTATTTCAACCTTGCAGAACGTAAAAGCTTTTCGGAAGAGTCTGTCAAAATGGTTGTGCTCTCACCACTTCTGGACTTAGCTAACTTTTACCAATCTCCTTTTGGACTCATGACAGAGGAGTCTATTGAGCTTTCTGCTGAAGATGAAGGATTGAGAGTAAAAGGAAAAATTGACGTTCTTGTCGTTAAGGAGAAGCTTTGGGTTCTGGTAGTTGAATCTAAAAGTACTCGATTTGATGTAGTTTCTGCATTGCCTCAGGCACTAACCTACTTGCTGAGTGCGCCGAATAAAGAAGAACCGGTTTACGGATTAGTGGTGAATGGACGTGAATTTTTGTTTGTCAAACTTCAGCACGGCTCAAGGCCTATCTATGCTCGCTCCTTTGCACTATCTATTGAACGAGAAAATGAGCTGAAGCAAGTACTTGGAATTCTGAAGACCTTTCAGCGCAAAATGACGACTTAAACTCTGCGCAAGTATCCTTTTCTCCAACACTTTTCCCATGATCGCAGCTGCTAATAATCCAACGGACTTTTTTAGCGATTTGGACCGCGTGGCTGAGGTGCGTCGCCAGATGGCAGATGAGCTAGAAACAATGGTTCGAATTACGACGCGTTCTGAAGAGATAGGTGCGCAGAAATCTGGACAGATGGGTTTGGCGCAAACCATCGAGGATATGGAATCTGCGAGTAAGAACCTGCGGCAGGGCGTGTTTCGTCTACTGGTGCTTGGCGATATGAAACGGGGGAAAAGTACCTTTCTCAATGCACTCATTGGTGAGAACCTGCTGCCTAGCGATGTGAATCCTTGTACGGCTTTGCTCACGATTTTGCGCTATGGGCCAGAGAAGAAAATTACGGTTCATTTTCTAGATGACACGGCACCGGAAGTTCTAGATTTTGAGACCTTTAAGCAGCGCTACACTATCGACCCTGCCGAGGCGAAAAAGCTAGAAGGGGATAACGAACTTGCTTTCCCGACTGTCAGCCACGCAGTCGCTGAATACCCCCTATCCCTGCTTGAAAAAGGCGTAGAGATTGTCGATAGTCCTGGATTGAATGACACAGAAGCTCGCAATGAGCTATCGCTTGGCTACATCAACAGCTGCCATGCCATTTTGTTTATGCTGCGAGCTACGCAGCCATGTACGCTAGCTGAGCGGCGCTATCTAGAAACCTATTTAAGTGGGCGCGGTCTCTCCGTTTTCTTTTTGATCAATGCGTGGGATCAGATAAAAGAGAGTTTGCTCGATCCAGAAGATGAAACAGAAGTTGCCGAGGCTGAGGCCAAGCTGCACAGGCTATTTCGAACTCATTTGAAAGACTATTGTCAGGTGGATGGGGTGGATTGCTATCGTGACCGCGTCTTTGCGCTCTCTGCGCTAGAAGCCTTACGACAAAGATTGCAAGACCCAAACATTAGCCTAGAAGAAACGAGTTTGAGCACTTTCGTGCAGTCGTTAAATGTGTTCCTCACGCAGGAAAGAGCGATTGCTGAGCTGCGACAGGCTCGGACCCTAGGACGGGAAACGCGCGATCGCTTCCAAGAAACAGTTGCCCGTCGTATTCCGCTTATTAATCAGGATGTGGACGAACTCAAGCAAAGGATCGCTTCGGTAAAGCCAGAGTTCGAAGCACTAAGAGATATTCAAAAACAATTTCGCAGCGAGATTCGCTCTGCGCGCGATCTCCAGGCCCACACCATCGCCAACTCACTCAAAACCTACATTCACCAGCTCGAAAACACCTTTGAAGAAGACTTTTCGAGCTATCAACCCGACCTCGCTCTCAGCGAATTTATCTCAGCTCAAGGCCGCACCGCATTTTCAATTAAGCTCCGTAAGGCCTTTGAACGATACATCAATGACAAGTTCCATGCCTGGGCAAAAACGGCTGAAAAAGAGATTGACGCATCCTTTAAGCTGCTTTCTAAAAGCGCAGCAGCTTACGGGAGTTCGTACCAAGCCGTAACCGAACGTATGACCGAAAAGCTGACGGGACAAGCTCGCCTCAACGGTTTGCCAAAGGGCGATGCGGATGCGTCTTCTCCTGGCTGGGTAAAGTGGGCAATGGGGCTATTGTCATTAGCGAGTAATAACCCAGCAGGCGTAGTGATAGCAGCAACCGGATTCGACTGGCAGAGCATTCTAGTGAATGTTTTGGTCACTAGTACCGTCACGGTTATTGCCAGCGCGCTCTTTAGTTCTATTTTGGGGCCTATCGGAATTTTGCTGGCTGGCTTTGGAGTGGGTGCTTTCCAGCTGGACCATGCCCGCATGGAACTAGCCAAAGCGATGAAAAAAGAGCTGGTGAAGCATTTACCTAGAATCGCAAACGAGCAGTGGCAGCCGGTGTACGATGGCGTGCAGGCTGGCTTCGATAAGTACGAGGAGGAAGTAATGGGACGCCTTGAGCGAGATATTTGCGATCGCAAAGCCGAGCTAGACAACCTTGTCAGCCAAAAAGAATCTCGCGAGATCGATCGCGATGCGGAAGTTGATAGACTCAAGGAAGCAGAAGCGAGTATTCGAGCTGCTAGTAGTCGAATCGACGCAGCATATCAGCATGCACTCGTGAGAGCCTAGCGGCATCACAAAGAGTCAGTTTTCGCCTACTAAGCTACTGAATTCAGCACTCACTATGATGACGTCACTACAAGAGAAACTCATAGAACGGCTGCAACAAGCAGCAGGACTTCTGAGCACACCGCAAGCTGAATTGAAGGCTGAAATTATTGAAGCATGTGATCGTGTTCGTAGCTCCACCTACCGCATTGCTGTTTTTGGTCCATTCAACTATGGCAAGTCAACTCTACTAAACGCTCTCCTCGGTGACAAAACGCTGCCGATGGACTTAGTGCCAACTACAGGCGCAGCCATCATTGTGAAATATGGTGCAGAACCACTGACTCGCATTACACACACAGACGGAACTGTTACAGAAGAAACCGGCACCAGCGCACTGAAAGACTACGCGGTGCTCAACGAGCAGCGCGAGATGCGAACAGATGTGGTGGAAGTCGAGGTGTATTGCGCTCATCCGTTGCTCAAGTTAGGGATAGAACTTATCGACCTACCCGGCACCGATGACCAGCAAGCTCAGAATGACCTCGTGCAAAAACAACTACTCAGCGCGGATTTGGTCATTCAGCTGTTAGATGGGCGTAAGCTCATGACCCTTACAGAAAGAGAGAACCTTCGCGATTGGCTGCTCGATAAAGGCATTCATACCGTCATCTTTGTAGTGAACTTTCTCAATCTAATGGGATCTGCCGATCGGCAGCAGGTTGCTCTCAGGTTGCGTTTTTTATCAGAGAGTTTTCGTTCTCAGCTACCTGATGGTGTGAGTAATTTATATGCAGTAGATGCGCTGCCGGCATTGCGAGCTAGGCTAAAAGGAGACATGGCCGCAGCGACACAGACTGGCTTGCCTGAACTAGAAGCTGCACTGCAAACGGTGGGTACTCAGCTGGCGAGTGGTAGATCGCCCGAGCAAACACTTCCTAGACTACAAGTGGTCGCAGAAGCTGCAACGAAAGCATTAAAAGAACAGATTGAATCTTTTTCAGTAGTGGAGATAGATCCAGTCGATGAGAAAAAGCTAACGCTGCGAAGGAAGGCTCAGCCACTGATTCAAGCAGGCTTTGAACAAAGTGTAGAGAAGTTACGAGATTGGCTTGCGCCGGACAATTTGCAGGCGCACTATCGGTTGGGGCTAGCTCAGGCGCTGGAAGAGGGGACGACGCAGACTTGGTTGCTAGAGTATTTGGAACCGGCTTGGCGCGATCGCATTCAACCCATTGCAGACTGGGTCCACCAAGCTAGCGAAATGTTCGGCCAAGACTGCCCGGCAGATTTGCAAATGAGCTTTTCAGTAGAGGAACACACAGCTACAGAGGCTGTAGATCGAGTAGAAAATTCGGTAAGTGATAGGCAGAAATCTGGGATGGCACCGGTTGCGATCGCTACAGGACTTGGCTGGATACTAGGTGGCCCGCTTGGCGCTGCCGTATTAGGTAGCACTAGTCATCTGCTCAACAATAGCAGTCGAAAAAAGATGGCTGAAGACGTCACACAAAATATCGACTTCACTCAGCAAGCTGACATTTATTTAGATAGGTTTAGCAACGAAGCTCAGTCAAGCCTGACAAACTATGAAAGAGAAAGCAAAAAAGTAATTCAAGCTGAACTCACTGAACCTGCGCCTGCCAACTCACTAGCAAAAGAAGCGCAACTAAGTCTTCTCAAATCAACCTTGGAAGACCTGACAGAGTTGCGCCGCAAGGTTTCTCTCTCGCTCACACAGTAGAAATTTCAGCTGATTTTTGCTATTGCAGTAGCCTTCATTTAATTTGTAGCTGCTGAGGGTCAACTTCAATCACAACTTCGCATTCGTACGTCAGATTGCTAATAAATGGTGTGATGACTTCGAGAATGTCGGCAGGCTGAAAGTGTTCTGGCTTAGTCTCAGGATGAGGGTAGTAAATCAGTCCGTTCACTTTCTCAGCATTGTTTAGGACAACTCGACAGTCAAAAAAGGAAAAGTCTTCTGTTGGTTCTGTTGGAGACCACTTAACGTTTCTGAACGTGTGCTTTGCCTCTATGATTTCGTAGCTGTGCGGGGCGATCGCAATATTAAGAGTGCCCATAAAATAATTGTCTAAACTGAGCCCTAGCTTACGGAACATGGGTTTCTGCATTGCGAGCGTGCCTGCCGGAAAGCGAGGATCTCCAGATTTGCCAGAGGCTACTCCATGACCTGCTTTCACCCAACCGTTTACACGAATCCAGTTATCCATTGCCGATGTGTTCCAGTACCGTATACCTGCTTAGCGTACACGCCATCTTTGATTTTTTCGATAGCTTCTGAAGCTCGCCAATATTCGGGTCGGCATGTAGAAAAAGACTGGAAGTTTCCGTTTTCCAGCCGATGAAAATGAGCTGCGACTGCCCCCGGATAGCCCAATCAATGACTGGGCTTTAGCACTGTTCTTAGCCCTAGCAAAATCAGTGCCATACTCACCAGCATCCAAGGTGTCACCGGCTCTTGAAAGAATAACCATGCCAGCAAAGCTACCCATACAGGCACACCGCTGTACACAATGCTTGTAGACTTTGTTGGCCCAATGCGCTGTGTGCTGAGCGTAAAGAGCAAGTAGCCAATGCCTGAAGCACCTATTCCCATGTAGAAAACACCCAAAATAGAAGCGGGTGACAAGCTTGGAAAGCCTGTTCTCAGGAGTTCTGGAACGACTAAAAATAAGAGTTGAACAACTCCAAACAGCGCGCCGTAATAGCTCAGGGCCAGTCCGCTATAGCGCTTACCCAAATGGCGTAGCAGAATAGAGTAGCCAGCCCAACACAAGACAGCGCACAGCATTAGTAGGTCGCCACTGTTGAACTGGAGCTGAAACAGAGAGAGAAGATTGCCACTGGTCAGGAGTACGAGGACGCCGAAGATGGCGATCGCACCTCCTACATAGTTCCTCACCGCCAGCTTCTCTTTTAAAATCACCGCTGCCAAAAATCCTGTTACTACTGGATTAAATGCATTAATAATCGCTGAATTCGCTACGGCGGTATAGCGCAAGCTAAAAAAGAAAAAGAAGTGATAGCCCACTACGCCGAAAGTACCCAGCAAAAACAAACAGACCTTGTCTGCTAAAGAAGCGGTCCTAATACGCGCTCCTATATCACCTCGATACCAAACCAGCATTTGCAAAAAAATGCCCGCAATGATGTAACGCAGTAGCGTAATGAGTAGCGGACCCATTTCACCGATTGTGTATCTGCCTGCGACGAAGCTCCCTGCAAATAGTAAGCTAGTGAGCAACGCTAGTGAGCTTTGCTTCCATAGACTTGCGCGCGTTGTCATTGCTGATAACCCCTGCCGACTCCTTACCGTTTAAAGAGTGTAAAAGAATGATGCCTTTTGCTATAGCCGTCTTTGATATTGATGGAGTGCTGCGCGATGTGGGCGGTTCTTATCGGCGGGCGATCGCAGACACTGTAGAACATTACACCAACGCTCAATACCGCCCCACCCTCGAAGACATCGATATTCTCAAGAGCGAAGGCATTTGGAACAACGATTGGAAAGCCTCAGAAGTACTTATTCATCGCTACTTTGAAGGAAGAGGAGAGCCAAAGCCGAGCGCTACGTACGAAGAAATCACCGACTATTTTCAAAAACAGTATCGCGGCCCCGATACCGAAGACCCTGACCAGTGGACCGGCTACATTTCTAATGAGCCTTTATTAGTAGATACAGACTACTTCCAAACGCTTGCTGGCTCCGGCATTCCCTACGCCTTTTTCAGTGGTGCGACTCGCGGCTCTGCCAGCTTTGTGCTTCAGCGTCGCATAGGATTAGATCAGCCCATTCTCATTGCTATGGAAGACGGGCCAGGCAAACCCGACCCTACTGGGCTAATGGTGGCGGTGCAGAAAGTCGAAGCGCAGCAATCTATCCAGAACGCTTTGCCTGTTATCTACGCTGGCGATACTGCCGCTGATATGAAAACGGTTGTCGCAGCAAAGGCTCAGTTTCCCAATCGTCAATGGCTAGCGATCGGGATTTTGCCACCGCACGCTCAAAAAGATGAGGCATATAAGGCCGACTATTCAGCAAAGCTAAAAGCTGCAGGAGCCCAGACTGTTCTCAAAAGCGTCCGCCACATCACAGAAGATCTGCTCAGTAGTCTGTTGTAAATTTGTTTTACTATTTCTCAGTAAAATCATTGATGCAGTGTACGAAATTTTAGGGTTGTTTGATCAGGTATGACAAGTATTTGTGGGCACTCTAGGTAGGAAAGAGAACTACAGCAGAGTGTGCCCAGCCCTTGAGTATTGCTTCACTGACAACGGCATTGTGTTTGCCGGCATTAGAGATAGAAGCGCTGCTGCAAGGGCGAATGATTGTAGCGACGTCCCATACGTTTCGTAATCCGCTACAGTTTGTGCTGTGTTCAGCGGCATCGCCAAAGGGAGACATATACGCAAGGCATCGATATCGGCCTAGCTTCTTGCGTAGTGTGAAAGCTGACTTCAATGATAAAGATTCTCACCAAACAACCCTGTGGGCTTGGGCCAAGTTTGGTGGTTGTCGCATTTATAACCAGCTCAGTGATTTAGAGGCACTCTCGAAGCTAACAGTTTGGAAAACTGAGTACCTTGCAGAATTGATAGAGCGGCAGCACAAGCTTTTTCTTATGACATTACGGGTATACCGATTTGAACAACCTGTAACCATGACAATGACTTCGGTAAATGAAGATAAAATAGGACACTACGTTCGCTTACCCAGTGCACCTACTAGCCGCAGCAGTGAAGCAATTATTAGCAAAACCGCTTTTGTCAAAAGAAAACAACATTTAATTGCTCTAGTGCCTCCTCTGCATCCAGAGCTAGAGGATTTCCAGGCAGAACTTGTTCAGCTCAGAGAGAGTAGCTTGGGTGCTATGTCACTCGATCGAGACTTACGATATTTCCTCGGATGGTCTCGAACAGACCAAACAAAACTAGATGACTCCGACCTTGTGTGGATTAAGCAAATTGCTCAAACGGGAAACAGCAGCGATGGTGACGCCTTCGAGAAGCTAACTCGAAAGAGTCTGATGAAGCTAGGATTTAGCAACAGCAATACTAATCCAAAGGCAAGCTTGAATCCAGAAGCTACAGGCGGCGCAGGTGGACTCGACGTATATTGCGAAGTACCTTATCCACTGGTTGGAGAATGTAAGGCTAGCCAGTACGGCAGCATCCCAAACTCCGTTACCGCGCAGCTCATCCACCTAGGCAATACTCACTTACCCGCTGGCACATTTGAGCAGTCTATCAAAGTTCTATTTGTAGCGGGCTCACTTACCAGCCACGCCAAACAAGCTGCTATCGGAAACAACATAAACGTTATGCGACCTGAAACCCTACAACGCCTCACTGAATTGCAGGCTCAACACCCTGGATCCATCGACCTGTACAAGCTGAAACCCTGCTTGCAGGTGGCCCCCTTCGGCGATGAAGCTGATGCAAAAGTAAATCTATTCGTAGACAATATTTTGCAACAGCTAGAAGTTCGCGCTGAACTGATTCGCGCGGTGAAGAATTGTCTACAAAACACGGGTGAAGCGAGTGTCGGAACAGATGCCGTTTTCTTTGTATACAACGCAAGCGCGTCTCATACAAAGCTTCCACAGCTCAAACGCCCAGAGGTTCACGAGACGCTAATTGAATTATCTTCTCCACTAGCAGGATATCTAGGCCGAGTCGATGATATAGATGCCTTGGCCGATAGACGCAGTCAGCGCTTTTACTTTCTTAGAGAGCTTCACCTTGAGCATGATGCGCTGAGTGCTGTTCGCTAAAACGTATGCTGTACTGTTAGTAAAGCATCATCCTTGCCAT
This sequence comes from Phormidesmis sp., assembly GCA_050042985.1. Taxonomy (GTDB): domain Bacteria; phylum Cyanobacteriota; class Cyanobacteriia; order Phormidesmidales; family Phormidesmidaceae; genus Phormidesmis. The sequence continues at coordinate 16,823 of JBHJIY010000175.1, forward strand.
ACAAATATCTGCATCTTATTTAAACAAGGGTTTACATGAGGCCTATACGTAGATAGCCTGTGCTTGCTAGGCGTAACAGCACAATTGCTTCTGCTATGGATAGGATGACTACCCGGCTGTACCACATCACACATATATCTAACCTGCCCGCCCTATTGCAGTGCGCAGAACTCCGCTCAAAGAATAAACTTACTAATAGCAAAACTGAATACAAGTCCATAGCATACGAGCACATTCAGGATCGACGAGCTTCTATCTCGGTGCCTTATGGCCTAGGCGGTACCTTGCACGACTATGTACCCTTCTACTTCGCAGCGCGATCGCCTATGCTCTATGCCATTCATAAAGGCTATGTTGAGGGATACGAAGACGGCCAACAATCTATTCTGCATTTGGTAACTAGCGCAGAATCAATCGCTAATGCGTCACTAAACTTCGTTTTTAGCGATGGGCACGCAGTTATGGGCTACACCAGTTTTTATGATGATCTTTCATCATTGTCAGCGGTTATTGACTGGGAGATTATGAAAGATGTGTACTGGCACGACACAGATGATGATGGCGATCTCAAACGCCGCAGACAGGCAGAGTTTCTAGTACATCAGAGTGTCCCATGGTCGCTGATAGACGGCATCGGTGTCCAGAACAGAACAATTGCAGACAGAGTGAATCAAACCTTACAAGAGTTCGGGTATACGACATCAGTCAGAAGAGTCTCTGCTTATTATTACTGACTGGTGAGGTTATATATCAGTAGCATATGGGTGTTTATACTGGATGAATGATAGTACAATTGATCTTAATGCGGCTGTAGAATGCTAAACCTAAAGCGTGGCAACCTCCTAGAGGAAAAAACTGAGGCCTTAGTAAACACCGTCAACTGTGTTGGTGTGATGGGTCGTGGTGTGGCGCTACAGTTTAAGCGAGCATTTCCAGAAAATTTTAAGCAATACCAAAAAGCCTGCAAGAAGGAGATTGTCCAGCCAGGACAAATGTTCACTGTAGATATGGGGTTACTCCTCAATCCTCGCTACATCATCAATTTCCCAACCAAAAGGCACTGGCGGCAAAAGTCTCGCCTTGAGGATATTCAGGCAGGTTTGTTAGCACTTGTGGAAGATGTGCGATCGCGCAAAATTCGCTCCATTGCGATTCCCCCTCTCGGCTGTGGTAACGGTGGACTCTCTTGGCACGATGTAAAACCGCTCATTATTAGAGCCTTCGCTTCACTTCCAGACGTTGAGGTCGTTCTATTTGAACCTTCGGGTGCTCCAGCGCCTAGCGAAATGAAGGTGCGCACTCAAAGGCCAGAGATGACGGCTGCCAGAGCAGCGCTCATCCGGGTTTTGGAACTTTACGGACTGCCTGGATACCGTACTAGCCGCATCGAAACCCAAAAACTCGCTTACTTCCTGAAAGTTGCGGGTGAGCCAGCTTTGCAAAAGCTCGACTACAAAAGGTCTCACTATGGTCCTTACTCCAATGATCTAGGACATGCACTAGACCGTATGGAAGGTCATTATATTCAGGGCTACGGCGATGGAACTGATCGTGCTCAAATTCAGGTGCTACCCGCAGGCCACAAGGCCGCTCACGATTTTCTGGCGCATGAGCAGGTAGCCAACGAACACCTAGAACGAGTTGGTCGGCTGATTGAAGGTTTTGAGACTCCCTACGGTATGGAAATGCTTGCTACACTTCATTGGGTCGCGCAAGAAGACTTTCAAGCTGTGCAAGACTGTCAAACAGCTATTCAAAGAGTGCAGGAGTGGAGCGATCGCAAGAAGAATCTGTTTAAGCTTCGTCACCTAGAAATTGCTTGGAACCATCTTAAAGAAAAAGGGTGGCTCAATTAACTGTTGTGCATTTGTTCCATAAAAGTGCAGTAGAGAAGGACGATTACAGCCATGGCTAAGTCTCGTCGACTAGAAGCGACTTTAGAAGCAGTCAAAGCAATTGGGCGATTGGAAACGTTAGGCGCTGGAGAGATTGAGAGCCTGCGAAAAATCATTCGTGGCAAGCAGCCAATTGCGATCGCACCCACCACAAAAATCATCATCCGCCACAGCCTCATTCAGCTCATCCCAGATATGGTCACTGCCTTTGATCGTATGCTAGTCAACGGCGCAGATACTGACCCTAACTGCAAAGCGAAATGGGCGATCGCAAATACCCTCTACCAGCTCGAAAAGCCAAATGCCGACCTCTTCCTCTCTGGCATTCGCCACGTTCAGCCAGAGCCCGTATGGGGTAAAACTATTGACACGGCCCCACCGCTACGCAGCCTATGTGCCCTGGGACTTGTGCAGGCAAACTATTCCACGGTGCTAGAAGAACTCGCCGATTTGCTAGCCGACCCCGAACACGATGCTAGGGCCGGAGCGGCTAGGGCCGTTGGCTATAGTCAAAATCCTGCGGGCATTCCGCTACTTAGGCTTAAGGTGCTTATGGGTGATGCGGAACCACAGGTGATGTCCGAATGCTTTATTGCTTTGCTCAAGCTATCGGGAGAGCAGGCCCCTATGGTGCTATGCGCCTTGGAATCGGGTAGCCCGGCTCTACAGGAATTAGCTGCGATCGCACTTGGAGAAGCCCGCATTCCAGAGGCTTTTCCCGCTATCAAGCGCCAGTGGCAGCGTACTCGCGAAACCGACTTGCGGGGTAGCTTTTTGCTGGCGATTGCCACTCTTCGCAGCGAAGACAGCATGGCTTTCTTGCTAGACCAGCTAGAGCGAGGCAACCTGCCAGATGCCAAAGATGCTCTGATCGCTCTAGATATCTACCGAAATACAACAGAGATTTGGCAGCAAATTATCCGTATTATTCAGTTTAGAGAGAATGCTGAACTCACCGCTATGTCGATGCGTTAAAACATCGCGACACATCAACAAATCTTTAAGCAATTTTAAAGAGATGAATGGTTCGCCTCACCTCTTTAATCCAAGCGAAACTAAACCGTTAAACTGCAACAAAACTAAGTATTGCAAGTACTTGTCAGGCAAAAGTTTTGAAGGCTACCTTACGAAAATGCCTGCTCCAGTCAACTTGTAGTAGATTCTCTAAGCCCCTCGGGAAAGCTGAACTAGCCATCACAAAACAACCATACCTGTTAGGTTGCATTACTTACTTGGGCAACCCTTGCCTTCCTTTACTAACACTCGGACCTACCTCATGAAAGGCTTTAAGCTTTCTACCCTACTCAGTGCAATTCTTTTAGGCAGTAGCGCTGTGTTATCTCTTTTGCCTGTTACGCCTGCCGTCGCGCAAGGTTCACCACCACAAAGTGACGCACAGAGCGATAACAGCACTACCGCCACAGATAGCGCTTATCTTACTCAGCTCTACAGCTTTTTGGAAAGTCGCGATCCGGTTACCCATGCTATGGCAACCCAGTCTATGAGTGAGGAAGACAGCATTTGGGCGGCGCAAATGTTTTGCCGCACCTTTGAATCTGGCGTGAGTCCGACCGATGCATTTACCGCCTACACCTCATCGGCTATGGAGCAAGCCGTTTCCCGAGGCGCTACCCTGACCGATGAGATGGCTTTCGCTGTTGGGCTTTATGGTGGTGCGGTGATGAATGTGGGATCTGCGCACTACTGCCCTCAGTATCAACCTCAAGTAGAGCAGGCATTTCAGGCGATGCGAAGATGACCACACGGCCTGCTGCTGGCATCCTTAGTTTCTGAAATCTACGTCCAGTACTTTTAGCGCTCTTTTCTGTTTTGTATTGTTTGTTTCGTGTATGGAACTCGGTATAAAAAAGAGAGTTTAGGCAGGTGTTTTCTGTGGGGTGCCGCGCTCTTGCCGAACGCTGAACTGCCAGGCACTAGAGAACATATAGTGAATTTGATGATGTAAATCCATAAGCTTTAAGTTCTCCCACTCGTGCTGATCGAGCCAGACACCGTGGCTGTGGCTGCATCGGTCGAGGTAGAAATTCAGTCCTCGACCCACTTTTGTTTTGCGCATGAGGCGAGAGCAGTCGGCGCAAAAGTTTGCTGTGTTGTTATCGGTAACAGGGAGCAGAGAAAGCTCTGGGCTCAATTTGATTGGGGGGCGTGCGTTGGACGCCTGCGCTTTTTCTTGCTCTCGATAGTCGAGCCATTCCCAATATCGCTCGGATGAAATCCAATGACCGAAGCAATTGCTGCACTGATGGGCGTGTAATCCAGGGCTAAGGGTGACTTCGTGAAGCGTTTCTGTATGGCATATGGGACATTTCATAGGTGGAACCGTGGTATCTGCAGTAGATGTCTTTATATAAGAACGTTCCCAAATTATTCCAAAAAATGTTGATGTTTTTGAAATTAGTGGGAAATCCTCAGATTTTGTTTATAAATGCCCCCTAATGCTGAACCAAGGTTACTTTTAATACCTTAAGCGTTTATCTATTGATGAAATAGATAAACGCCGTCAAAAGCTTTTTGTGGTAGGTACATCCCCTCTTTTCGTCACAATTGATTCCGCCTGAGAAGGCGCTAGCATCCTGGTATGCGCTCATCCATATACGAATATTTATACGGTCGCCAAAGTGGGAAAAAGCGGCCAGGTATTTATTGCTTCTACAGTAGATACCAAATTCATTCCAGACGTTTCAAAATTACGGTAGTTAGCGATCGCATCGTCAGTGAAATCGATCACACCAGGGACAACAACAGGAGAGGTGCAGTCTTCTAACAGATACACCTTTCGTGCCAATGCCGGATCGATTGACTGAATCTCGCTCAGCAAATCGCTCACTGTCCACGCGACACAGTGACTCTGAGCTTGTCCTGCAATGATAATGGCGTCGAACTCTAGCAGGTGTTGAATGAGCCGGTTGTTTTTCTGGGCGATCGCACGTCCGCCTTCGTCTGTTAACACTTCAGGGCTCAAAACAGAATAGTTCTCGGTGAGCGGGTTGTCGCCCTTCGCCTCAAACCGTGTGGGGCTACTACGCACCATGCTATGGAAAAAACAGGCTTCCTCAAACGCGGGCACAAGCGCGTGGCCAATGCCACCGAGCATAGAGTGATACGGCCAAATCGTGAGCGGATACTTGCCGCGATCTTGCAGCTGCTTGGCGTAGTGATGAGCAAATCGCTCAATCGCATTTGCATCTGTTCCTTTGGAGGTCAATCCTTTCGCTAACAAAGGATTCACTCGCCACGTACCTTGTTTTACTTCGTCGTAAGAGATCATCGTCATCGGTGCCGGATGCTTACCCGCTTCATTCACCCAAAAAACAGAGTGAAAAATCTGAGCCGCACTGTGAGTATCCATCGTCGGCACGATTTCTGTAATCACATCGAGATTGCGATAAACAAACTCGCATAGTCTTCGCGTATCGTCTACCGCGCCCGTTCCCGATCGACCGCCGACAAATAGCTCAAAGTCTGGCAGGCAAAAGGTGTTTTGCACATCGATAGCGAGCAGGCACACCCGCGCTTTGTCGGCGTGAGCAGGCGTAATGCTGTGCTGCTGGCGATAGGCAGCAGCTTCTGTGGCGCGAGCCTGATAGGGAACTCGCCAGATTTGGCCAACAGTTGCGGGATTGAAGAAGTCAGGAAGCGATGTCGTCATAAGTTACTCCATAGTTGGCTGCATAGCGGTTGCAAAATTGTAAAGTCGTCTGGCGTAGCGGTTCGTCTAATCGTTGCAGTACTTCTGTTGCGATCGCACGTGGCACACCGCCATAGAAGGCTTCGGCAATGCCGCCTGTGATGGCTCCCATGGTATCCGTATCGCCTCCCAGCGAAATCGTATTGCGGATAGCATCTTCAAAATCGGTCGATGCGAGAAAAGCAATGATGGATTCTGGCACTGTCTCCTGACAAGACTCGTTAAACACATAGGTTGCCCGAACTTGGTCAATAGGACGACTCAGGTCATAGCCAAACGATTCTTCTACAAATGATTTTATTTTGCTTTTGTTGCCCCCTTGCCTGGCTAGAAAAATGCAAGCAGCGGTTGCCTGTGCACCTTTAATTCCTTCGGGATGGTTGTGTGTGACTTCAGCGGTTTGTTTAGCCGCGCTCATTACACTCACCATGTCGTCAAAGGCAAAGCCCACCGGACTTACCCGCATGGCTGACCCGTTACCCCAGCTGTTGTAGGGCTCCAAGCTGTCGGATTGTGCCCACTGGCTAAATCTTGCGCCATAGCCGCCCATCGGATTTGGGTATCGCTGGGCATAGCGCTTGATGCGTTCTGCATAGCTGCCGCCTTTGAGGATGGTTTCAGCAACAGCAACAGACAAAATGCTGTCGTCAGTAAATGCGCTTTGTGGCGTAAACAAAGGAAAATCTTTGCTTTTGTGTCGATCGAACTCGTAGATTGAGCCGATAATGTCACCTGCAATCGCGCCTAGCATAGGCCCTCCTATGAAGCCTTATAGCGCTTCCTAAAATTGACTTAGTGTTAAAAACACACTAACCTGTCTTTTATAGCGAATGTGCCTGTAAACGTCAACAGTTAAGCCATGTCATATACCTACGACTACCCTCGGCCCGCGCTCACTGTAGACTGCGTAGTTTTTGGGTTTGAGCCAGCGTCAGCGCTGAAGGTTTTACTCATCCGCAGAAAGCTACCGCCTTACGAAGGAGAGTGGTCTTTACCCGGTGGGTTTGTGCAGGTGAGTGAATCTGTTGACGACGCAGCCGTTCGTGAGCTACAGGAAGAAACTGGTGTAGCGGATGTATTTTTAGAACAACTTTATACCTTTGGGAGCTTGCAGCGAGACCCCAGGGAGCGTGTTGTTTCTGTGGCCTACTATGCGCTGGTGAGCCTACAAGGTCATCCGTTGCAAGCAGCTACTGACGCTAGCGATGCGCAGTGGTTTGCGCTTTCTACGCTGCCGAGCTTAGGGTTTGATCACAGGGAGATTTTGGAATGTGCGATCGCTCGCCTACGCAGCAAAATCCGCTACGAACCCATCGGATTTGAACTGCTGCCAAAAAAGTTCACGCTCTCTCAACTGCAAAGGCTCTACGAACAAATCCTAGAGCGCGAGCTAGACAAACGAAACTTTCGCAAAAAGCTATTAAAAATGGATTTGTTGATCGATACAGAAGAAAAAGAACAGTCCGTTGCCCACAGAGCCGCGAAGCTCTATGCCTTTGACACAACAAAGTACATAGAGCTTAAAAAAACAGGTTTCAACTTTGAGCTATGAGGCGCGGTTTCTAAGGCATAAGCTATGAGAACACCGCCACCTAAACGGTAGACATTACCTCCCTCACAGCTTTGTTTGTACCATTGGCATCTGCGTTTTCCACACTCAATGTGCTTTGCCCCACGGTAGAAGGATCTTCCAACCCGACGTCGTGGCAGTGCGGGTCGATGCCATAGCCGCCTCTTGGGAATCCTTTGCACAGGAGTTCGTAGTCATCAATTGCCGCATATAGCTCCTGCTGAGAAAGGCTGTTGAGATAGGCGCATTCTCCAATCTTGCTTTTTGGCAAAGGCGCTACCAAATTCTGACCTCGCTTTTGAACAATCTTCTGCTGAGAAGTCCACAGGGTCTCTTTTTTATACAGAATATCGTGCCACAGGCTCAGCCCAAACGCGCTGATCAGACTCAGAATGCGATGACACTCCTCCCGACTAATCCATTCCATGCGATAGCTCAGGTAAGCGCCAAACCCCATACCAATAGAGACCGCATGACCATGCAGCAAGCCTGCTTCTATTTCAAAGCCGGGCGACCACGTGTGGCCGTATGCGTGAGGGCGGCACTGGTGGGTTTCGTACAGGTTGTTGTATTCGGCGGCTACGTAGCTCCGTAATGCGCCGCCCAGTATTTTTTGCGAGAGTGCGTTGATCTCATCGGTGGGCTCGCAGTGGGTTGTGCCAAATCGGGTCGTGATCAGTTGGTCTGTGGCTCGTTCCAAATCCGCAAACAGTTCAGCATCTTTGACGACGGCCATTTTAATAATTTCTACAATGCCATGGCGCAGCCAGCCTTCATGCAGTGTTTTGAAGAAGTATCTATCGGTGATAGAGAGAATAGGGGGGTGATAGGCGCCAAAGAGATTTTTGTATCCAAAGCCGTCACAGCAGGTGCGTGGGGAAGGCCCTGCATCTATACCTGCGACGATGGACGTAGAGAGAATGATATAGGGCGTGTTGCGATGGTAAAGTGCACAGGCGAGTCCGGCAGTATCGGCGAGTACGCCGCCACCAACAATGAGCACAGGCTCGTTACGAGAGACGCCCAGCGCTTTGAAGTCTCCTAGCATCCGCTCGATGGTGGCGATGCCTTTGTCGACTTCCATCGCGCGATAGGCGACTTTTTCGAGTGCGATGTTGTGATACGCAAAGTAGTTTTCTATCTGCTGAGCGTAGTGCTGTTCTACATTTTGATCAATTAGGCAAACGCAGCGACCCAGTGCCACATAGGTATCTCTTAGCAGCGGCTGGTCAATATCGAGAGTGTGGTCAACGATTTTAATAGCGGTGAAGGTGCTGTGCCGCATCACGGCTTCGATGGTTTGGTCGTCGGCTGTACTTTCTACGGTGCCGTGGCTTTCGCGATAGCTAGAGGTTGGGTATATGGCGTGTGGATTTTGGGTGATGAGGCGGTCGGCGAGGGTGATGTAGAAGCTGGCGACTGTGCTGCTAGTGAGGTTTTCGTTTGTGAGGTAGGCGAGTAGCTTATATTCTCCTAGCTCGGTAGGGTAGAGCCTGTTGGCAAAGGCCTGCCACTGCTTGCCAGACTCATCGAATGAGGTAATGAGTTCTGCCAGCAGACCGAAGAAACGCCCCAAAGAAAAGTTGAGTGCGCTGCGCAGACTTCGGCAGGCCGATGTGCCTGCGACTGCATTGGCTGCGGCGAATTCTTTGCCGAGTTCGGCTGAAAAGGCTGGGGCTTCGATGAGAGCGAGCAGTAGATCTTCAAAGGGTGCGCTGCAGCAGATATCTTTTACTGCTTTTGAAAGGTCAGACTGTTGTAGGTCTAGAGCAGAGGCTTTGGTTTTGAAGGTGTCTATGAATTGTGCGATCGCAGATACAGTTGTGGTCATTAATCGTAGGTCCAACAAGGAGAGCAATAGGCTGCAAGGGGGCTTTTACAGAAAAGCTTTATAGAGCGGGTTTTAAAGAAAGCATTTGTGATGAGAGCGTTTGTTATGAGATGGGGACGTCGCCGGCAATGAGGCCTCTGTGCAAGATGCGATCGCCCACTACACAAGAATGGTCAGCTCGGTGGAGCGTACAGCGGTTATCCCAAATCACAATGTCACCGCGCTGCCAGTGATGGCGATAGAGTGTGCGACTGCGAATAGAGTGCTTGTACAGTAGGCGAATGATGTGAGCACTTTTGTCAGTTGACAGCTCACCTGCTGACGTTCGTATTCTTTGGAAACGTTCTGGGGTAGAGAGATAAATCGCAACTTTATCTGAGATGGGATGTTGTCTGAATGGCGGATGCCAGGTTTGTGTTTCTGCGCCTTCTGGCAGCGTTAATCCAGAGACAACATGGAGGACTTCTGCGCCTTGAAGCTGATGCTTTATCGATGTCGATAGCGTTTCGTAAGCCAGATACTGGTTAGAAAAGAGTGTTTCTCCACCGGTACTTGGAAGCTTAATCGCTTACTGAGTGCTTTCAGCATAGATGCAACATTTTTAGCTGAGGTTGTTGTGACCAGTGCCAACCCCAATCCATATGCTTTAGCCTGCTCTAGGGTATCTGCTACACCGTGCCGAGGCTCTATGTTTCCTTCATCCAAAAAAAAATGAAAGCGTTCGGATTTCGTTTGATGAATGGCAGCGGCGTCTACACGTTCTCCCCGTGCGGAAGCATAGTCTTCAATTCGCTGTTTCCCACCGTTGCCTTTCAGCAGCTTCCGGTACTCTTCCTGTGACCAGTTCCACTTTAGATTGTGCAGCTCAAAGGCCTGATTGAAGGCGCTTCTTTGTAGCTCGGAAGTATCAGCAATAGTCCCGATAGATCCAAAAAAGATAGCGTTTGGCATAGCGTTATTTCTGTGAGTTGGGGCTGTGTCTTGTGAGCTGTCGTTGATTTATGGTTGAGCGATCAAAGCGCAGGCCATAATGTTCTTTCTTGTGAGGTTCTTTCTTGTGAGGTCCTTTCTTTTAAGCTTTTCTTTTTTATGGAGCTTTCTTCTGAAGGTTTCTCTCTTTCTAAGCAGGCTTGAAGCGTTTGCTCAAAGAAAGACTGTAGAGAAATTCCAGCCGCTTGCGCCATGGAGACAATAACGCTCTTAGGTGCAAAGGAGCAATAGAGCCCAGCTTCTAGAAACCATGGCTGACCACAGTCATCGATCCGAAAGTCGAATAGGCTATAGTGCCTACATCCTAAAGCTTTGTGACATCTCTTTGCGGCTTCCCACACGGCAGGCATATCTGGGTCGTCATCGGCAACCACCCACGACTGAATTCCATCTTTTGCGCTGAAGTCGAGTTTGTTGTGGGTGTTCATTTTGAGTTTGTGGTCGTAGGTGCGAATCGGTCTAGTGTGGCTATCGACTCGATACTCTTCCAGCGGCAGACACACTAGCTCGCCGTTTTGAACGATTACCCCGCAGCGAACTTCTCGACCTAGCTCAATGAACGCTTCAACGAGCACTTCTGGCGAGTGCTTGAATGCATTATCCAAAGCTGCCTGGTAGTTTTGAGTGCGTTCTACCAGCGAAATGCCTAAAGAGTTATCGGCCGTGTTAGGCTTGACGATACTTTTTGGCGAGATAGTAGGGCGATCGCCTATTCGTAGCAGTTCGCCTGCTGGAACTCGCACACCGGCTGAGGCAACAATGGATTTGGTCCTAGCTTTGTCTGCGGCGATCGCCATTTGCGCCGGTAAATTTCCTACAAAAGGAATTTTCAGTAGCCTCAGCAATGCTCTGTAATCTGTCATGCCCGAGAGGCAAAACATTTGCGGCAGCGCTATATCAATCGATAGCTGAGTCAGCCGACCAATGGCTACAGAAATGGGCACTGGCTGCGCCGCAGCAATGTCAGCCTCGTTGAGTGATCGCGGAAATCGCCATTTACCATCTGGCGTAACGTAGGCGATGAGAAATGTGTATCTGGCTGGAGCATGCAGGGCGTTCATGCAGTCTTGCGCATATAGCCGAGAAAGGTCGCAGTAAAAGTCGCTTGTGGCCGAGCCTACCAATTGCAGAATACGGAGGGTCATAGCTTTAATCACCCCCCAACTGCACTAATTTGCCAATGTTGAAGTCAATGCGAATCCAACCTGTTCCTTTTCGCAGGTCTTGCAGTAGCAACAGCGGAATTTGCCAGTGGTGAACCATCAAAAAAGGCAGCGGATCGCGCCAGTCGAAAATGGCATCTTTGCCCTGTGCGATAGTTTTGATTCTGTTAAGTGTTGCTTTGGGGTCGGCTAAATGCGTTAGCAAGCGCCATATCTCGTGGTAGATCCAGTACGTTGGCTTGCTGCTAGCTGTAGGCTGAACAGGTTCTTGCAGCGGCGTTTGTTCTAAATACGCTGTTGCTACAGCCGGTTCGTTGTAGAACATCGTAATGGCCGAGTGTGTTCTAGGATTGCACTCAATGGCGTACACTTTTCCATCGTCGTAGGCTTCGATAAAGTCGAAAGAGGCCTGACCTGTGAGGGTTAGCCCAGCTGCAAACGTACGAACCCAGTCTGTAATTTCAGGCTTGTCCACGTTTTCGTAATTGATTTGAAAGGCGGAAGACTCACAGCAGCAGTGCATTCGTAGCTCACCTGCGCGCAGCGTGCTGTGGGTGCAGTACTCTTGCCCCGGAATAAACTCTTGCATAATCCAGGGTTTACTGTCACTAATTGGCAGCGATCGCACAAATGCCGCCGTCTCTTCTGGTGTTTCACGAGGTAGCCTAGTCAGGTCCAGCCGCCTCACAGAGTCATACGGAATGCTCTTGAGAATGTACTTTCTCGTTTCATTGGAAAAGTCAAAATCAATTACCTGCTGTGCCTGCGTAATTCGATAAGACTTCGGTACCGCTAACCCAAAAGACTCGGCCGCTTTAGCAAACTGATATTTGTCGTCTAGTAAGTCTATTTTGTTAGGCGGTACGTGCAGTACTTCGCAGTGCGGTGAGAGAACTGTGATCGCCTGCGAGTCAAAATAGCTAGCGGCTGGGCTACAGACCGGCACATAGGTGTCGACCTGCTCGCGCTGAACAATGTCCAAAAGAGCCTGGGCATAGTCTGGCGAATGCTCGTTTGGTACTGTGTAGAATCGGTCTACCGCGTTGGAAAATCTATTACCCACTAGCCAGTATTTGTGCGTTTCGATCAACACAACGCGGTGCCCAGCCCTGTGAAAAGAACGTGCCAGCTGAAGCGCTTTGGTCATTTTCCCGCCGTTGATGAGCACTGTTTTGGCTGTTGTTGCCTGAGTCGGTGTGTTTTGAAAGGGGCGAGAAACGGCATTAGTTAATAGCGCAGCTAACACTATGGCTGCATTAATAGGCAGTACAGCGAGTAACAACAGTAAAGTTGCAACATCTTTTAGCGCAGCGATCACAAGCATGATCGCTCTTTCAATCGCACTATGCTGAGCACCCTTTCCCAGCGGCACCTTAGTGGGTGTCTTGGTTGTTATTGTTTGAGTCACAGTGCTGCTAGCTCCGGCGAATAAGCGTTACACCGTCACGAATCGGCAGTAGTACCTGCTGTACCCGATTGTCTGCAGCTACTGTTTGGTTAAAATGTGCGATCGCCCTCCCATTTGCCGTAGATTCTCCCAGCATGTATGGCTGCCCTTGCATCAGCGTATTGTCTACGCAAATTAGCCCATTGGGCGCAAGTAATGAACTCTCCAATAGCACATTGAGGTAGTCTACATAGCCATCTTTATTGGCATCGATAAACACAAAGTCAAAACTCTCTTTTGCTTGTGCAAGCTGCTTCATCGTGTCTATGGCAGGGCCTACCTCTACTCGAATCTTGTGCCCGTGAGGCGATTTTTCAAAACAAGATTGAGCAAACTGAGCGGCATAGCTATCTAGCTCGCAAGCGACCAAAGTGCCGTCTGCGGGTAAAGCTTCTGCCATCGCTAAGGCTGAATAGCCTGTAAATAGCCCAATCTCCAATACTTTCTTCGCCCTCAGTGAAGGTAGCAGTACCTTCAGGAACTGACCTTCGGTGTGGCCGGAGAGCATTTCTTGCTCCAACTCACCGTTGGTTTCCCCATTGGCAAATCGCTGAGTCCAGTTCTCTGCCTGAGTCTTCCTGGTCAGTTCTGTTAGTTCTGGCGACTCGGGTGTTGTACATCCCTCTATGTAAGGATCAAGCCCAACAGCTAGCTCAGCGGCGGCTTTAAGCGCCTGCCGAAATGTATCGCTGGCGCTAGGTAGGCCATCTACATCGTGGGCAAGTTGGCTAAGCTGTTGTGCCAAAATGCCATGCGGTGTCACCGGACGAGGCTTTGAAAGGGTCGGCGTAGCTAGCCTCTCACTTTGTGAATGCTTGCTTTGCTGTTGTTCTCTAGATTGATTGTTGGGAAGACGCGTTTGGGTGTTTTCAGAGTCTCCTTTGGGATCTATTTTCTGCCTCGCAGAATCCACTTGAGACGAGTCTGAAACGAGCTGACTGCTGTACATAGAAGGGTTGTACTTTTGAGAGAAAAGATTGCTTAGTCAGTTGTTTTATGAAGCTGCTAATGCGGTATATTAACAGACTTTACCTGCAAACTTCTTGTAGATTTATTAGGTGACTAGTTTTATTGATTCAAGACTATCACGAGAGAAAGAGAGAAACTGATTTTTTGAAAAAACATCTTTCTTTAGGATGAACAATCGCCAAGAACTTCTGGATGACTTCTGAATAATTATTAAATGATGCCTAACACAACAATGTATTTCTTATCACATCTTGTTGTCAGTCCTCGAAGAGAAAGATTGTTTGACAAAACAACAACATTCAAATAACTATCGCTCAAATAACCGCAAGTTTTGATAGGGCCAAAGGATCTACCGTTAAACAACCCACCGACGTAGGGGCACGGCACTGCTGAGCCCAATGCAGCAATTGCTGTCGTATGTTGCGCCTATGTGCTCAAGTAAACTAAGCGCATTGGGTTTAGGAAGTGATCGTGATGGCAAAGCGTCCTCAGGTTGAGCGGATTGGAATCATTGGCGGCGGACAGCTGGCCTGGATGATGGCAGCAGGGGGCCAGGTGCTAGGCCTAGAGCTATGGGTACATACGCCCAGTGAGGCGGACCCTGCGGTAGCGATCGCACACAAAACCATTCTCGGCCCTGTCGCCGATGCCACTATCACCGCAGATCTCGCTACCCACTGCGATGTCATCACCTTCGAGAACGAATTCATCGACCTTCCTGCTTTGCGACAGCTAGAGGCCAGCGGCACTCAATTTTATCCGCAGCTCGATTGCCTCGCCCCTCTCTTGGATAAGTACGATCAGCGGCAGTATTGCGATCGCCTCGATCTCCCCTCTCCCCCTTTCGCCACCCTACACAGCCAGTCCGACCTGCCGACCCTTCCTACAAAAGTCAAAACGCTAGGGCTTCCCCTGGCGCTGAAAACTCGCCGACATGGCTACGACGGCCAGGGCACGTTTATTTTAGATACCTTAGAAGCTGTCGAATCGACGTGGCGCGAATTGGGCTATCAGCCTGTTTTGCTAGAGGCCTTCGTCGCGTTTGAAAATGAGCTAGCGGTGATGGTCGCTCGCTCCCAGTCGGGGGAAGTGGTGGTGTACCCAGTGGTAGAAACAGAGCAGATTGAACAGGTGTGTCGGCGGGTGATTGTGCCGGCGCGGGTGAGTGCGTCTGTGGCGGAAAGGGTGAGTGCGATCGCAACTAAGCTCGTCAATAGCCTAGGCGTCGTTGGCATTTTCGGCATTGAGCTATTTCTGACGAGCGAAGGTGAGGTGCTAATCAACGAAATCGCACCGCGTACGCACAACTCTGGTCACTACACGCTAGATGCCTGCGTAACGTCTCAGTTTGAGCAGCAGCTGCGTGCTGTAAGTGGTCAGTTGCTGGGGTCAGCTGCGCTGACGAGTCAGGGAGCGATTATGGTCAATTTACTCGGAACCGAAGACACGCCAGCAGGAGAAACCAGTGACTATGCGGAAAGAAGAGAAGCCGTCGCGGCAATACCCAACGCGCATCTGTACTGGTACGGAAAATCCCAATCTCGTATCGGGCGCAAGCTGGCACATGTAACCGTTCTTACAGACGGCATAAACGACGACACCGCAGTAGCTGAGATCATCCAAAGTATCGAATCTCTCTGGTACACATCCTAAAATCCGGAATCTCATCTAAATTTTGGCTACTTAGCTCACTACATCAGTGACTGCTAAGTAACTAAGGGCTGAGGGCTAAGTAGCGCGCAAGCGTAAGGATGCATCCTTACGCTTGCCGCATTCAAATATCTAATCGATCAGGCGTAAAACCGTCATCCTTCTGTATGGATCTCCCCTTGCCGTATAGGGTCATAGGTTCGCTATGATGTCGGCAGTTCTGCTACCGCGTTGGTGACTGCCAACAACGTTTTCTGATCTATGTTTTTCATTTTTAGGGTGTCTTGCAGCTGAGGCGGCAGTATACCGAGCTTGTTCATTAGGATTCGTCCTTGGGAGCTTGTTACTCGGAAACTATAAGCCTATAGCCGAGATTCCCACCTGG
The DNA here is from genome assembly GCA_050042985.1 of Phormidesmis sp. GTDB lineage: Bacteria > Cyanobacteriota > Cyanobacteriia > Phormidesmidales > Phormidesmidaceae > Phormidesmis. The sequence continues at coordinate 32,432 of JBHJIY010000175.1, forward strand.
TCACCCCAGGTCAAAAACTGAGGTAAGACGGCGCGGCGGTTGAACTATCAAAATCCTTGTCCATTGGGCAGGGGTTTTTTATTGCCTTTTTCCACTGTCTTTGGACGGCTAAGTCCAAAAATTTGTATTTCCACACACAAATCGCCCAAAAGCCCGCTAGCATCTTCATACGTCAACTTGCTGCCTTTCCTCGGTCCCTAAGCCTTTGAACTATTTTGAGTCTCCCCCTTCGAGCTCACCTTCAACTGATCTTGCAGCCGATTCGGTTGTTGTTTTACCCAACGGCCTGACCGTTATCCACCAAGAAATGGCTACGCCAGCTGCTGTGGTAGATGTGTGGGTACGTGCGGGTGCTAGCAAAGCGCCCGCTGAATGGGCAGGCATGGCGCACTTTTTAGAACATATGGTGTTCAAGGGGACTCAGCGCCTACAGCCAGGCGAGTTTGACTGGGCCATCGAAAGTCAGGGCGGTATGACCAATGCGGCTACGAGTCACGACTATGCGCACTTTTACATCACGGTGGCAGCTTCGGCCTTGCCCCAAACGCTGCCTTACCTCGCAGATTTGCTGCTGTGTGCGGCGATTCCAGCCGATGAATTTGTCCGCGAACGGCAGGTCGTGCTCGAAGAAATCCGTCAGGCTCACGATGATCCTGACTGGGTTGGCTATCAGGCGCTGTGTGAGCTGTTATATGGCGAGCATGCCTATGGACGGGCGGTACTGGGCTCGCCGGATATCTTGAGTGCCCGATCGCCCGAGGAAATGCGACGCTTCCATCAGGCCCACTACCAGCCACAGAACATGACAGTGGTGATTGCGGGGGGGATCTCTCAGCAAACGGCGCTGAGCTTAGTGCAGCAATCTTTCGATCGATTTGCACCCGCGATTTGGTGCCCTGAAGCTGAGGCCAAGCCTCTGCCAATGCCGTCCCATCAGCGGCGGGTGATTGCCCTGCCAAATCTTGAGCAGAGTCGACTGACCATGGCTTGGATGGGGCCGGGTATCGCCGATTTGCCCAGGGCCTGCGGCTTAGACGTGATTAGTGTGCTGCTGGGTGGTGGACAAACCTCACGCCTGGTGAGAGAACTAAGGGAGGAGCGGCAGCTGGTACGGGATGTGAGCAGTAGCTTTAGCTTGCAGGCCGATTGCAGCGTATTGAGCCTGTCGATGTGGCTAGAAGCAGAGCATGTGGAAACGGTGGAAGAGTTGGTATGCGATCGCATACGCCAGTTAGCGCACACACCCGTCACAGCGACAGAGCTTGCCCGCGCCAAACGCCTACTGCTCACCGACTACGCTTTTTCTACCGAAACCCCTGGCCAAATTGCTGGACTATATGGCTACTACGCCACCATTGCAGAACCGAGCCTTGCGGCAACCTATCCACAGCAGCTGCAAGCCACCACCGCCGAAGACCTTCAGCAAATTGCGCAAGACTATCTCAATACCCAGCGCTACACTGCCGTTGTGCTCAATCCTTAACCCCCTAACTCCTGCAAACTTATTGTGACTTCTTCCACGCTGACCAAACAGCCCGCTACACCGCCCACGACCCTGCGCACCGTTCTGCCGAATGGGCTCACTGTTATTGCCATCGAAAACCCAGTTGCCGATATTGTGGCAGCGCGCATGTTTATCCGCGCTGGGCACGGGTACGAAACCGAAGAAAACTCTGGACTATTTGGTCTGCTTACAGCAGTTCTCACCAAAGGCACCACCCATAAGAACGCCTTAGAAATCGCCGATGTCGTCGAGTCTATTGGCGCTAGCTTTGGCGCGGATGTTGCTTCCGACTACAGCATCGTTAGCCTTAAAACGGTCTCTGCCGACTTTGAAACGGTCTTAGCCCTTGCTGCTGAAGTCATTCGCCAGCCCAGCTTTCCTGACGATGAGATTGAACTGGAAAGGCGGCTGATTTTACAAGGGCTCAAGTCAATTAAAGAGCAGCCTTTTAGCGTGGCCTACAATCACCTCAGAGAATCGATTTATGCTGGGCATCCCTACGGCCTGACCAATGAGCAAACCGAAACGTGCATGGCCCGCTTTACACGAGCAGACCTTATCGCGGCCCATCAGCAGTACTTTCGCCCAGACAACGCGGTGATTACGGTTGTGGGGCGTGTGTCTCCCGAGCGCTCAGTGCAGCTGATTGAAAAATTCTTTGGTGAGTGGACGCTGCCTAGTGAACCGTTGCCTGCTATACAATTTCCTACGCTGAAAAGGTCCGCCCAAAAAATTGTCACTGTCCAAGAGACGAATCAAGCTTTTGTCGTTTTGGGATACTTAGCGGATGCCGTCGATAGCTCGAACTACGCCGCTCTCAAAATTATTAGCACCTACTTAGGCAATGGTCTGTCGAGTCGGCTGTTTGTAGAGCTGCGAGAAAAGCAAGGCCTCGCCTACGATGTGTCGGCGTTTTACCCAACTCGGCTAGATATGTCGCAGTTTGTTGCTTACATAGGTACAGCACCTGAGAATGTGCCCGTTGCCCTAGCAGGCTTGCGTCAGGAAATCGCTCGGTTGAAGACAACCCAGCTCACGGCTGAAGAGCTTCAGGTGTCTAAAAATAAGATTTTGGGCCAATACGCGCTCGGTAAGCAGACCAACAGCCAAATCGCACAAACGTTAGGTTGGTATGAGGTACTGGGGTTAGGCATGGAGTTTGACGAGGCGTTTCAGAGTGCGATCGCAGCTGTCACCATAGAACAAGTCCAAGCCACCGCCCAGCAAACCTTTGAGGAAGAATACGTGTCCCTCTTGGGCCCTGCTGCTGCTATCGAACCCCTACGCTAATGCAAACAATCACCGCACAATCCGCTACCTGGAAATGGCAGGGGTTCACCATCGGCTACCAGCACGCAGGCCCGACTCAACTTGATGACCAGAGCGATGCTCCTGCCGTGGTTATGATCCACGGGTTTGGGGCGTCGAGTATTCATTGGCGCAAAAACATGCCTGAGCTTGCTAAGTCCTGCCAGGTCTACGCTATCGACCTTATCGGCTATGGTAAGTCCGATAAGCCCATGCCCGGCGATCCTTTGGACTACACCTTTGAAACCTGGGGAGAGCAGCTGCTTGCTTTTTGCTATGAGGTTGTTGGCAAGCCAGCTTTTCTCATTGCCAACTCCATCGGCTGCGTCGTTGCGATGCAAGCGGCAGTGAGCGACCCTAGCTGGATACGCGGCGTTGCCCTGCTCGACTGCTCACTGCGTCTCCTGCACGATCGCAAACGTCAAACGCTGCCGTGGTATCGCAGTGCGCCTACTCCCTATATTCAAAAAATCCTAGGCTACCGCCCACTGATTAAACTCTTTTTCAATCAGCTAGCCAAGCCAAAAGCCGTCAAAAATATTCTGCGCCAAGCCTACGGACGCAAAGAAGAAGTCACCGACGAGTTGGTGTCCCTCTTACTAGAGCCCGCCTTCGATCCGGGTGCGGTCGATGTTTTCCTAGCGTTCATTCGCTACTCGCAGGGTCCAATCCCTGAAGATCTGCTGCCAAAGCTGACCTGCCCGGCACTCATCATTTGGGGCCAAGAAGATCCGTGGGAGCCGGTAGAGCTTGCTCGCGCCTACGGGGACTACCCCGCTGTAGAAGACTTTATTGAGCTAGAAGGGGTAGGTCACTGCCCGCAGGATGAAGCGCCTGAGCTAGTGAATCCGATTCTGGCAAGGTGGGTTAAAGAAAAAAATACCCCATGACACGGCCTGGCATGGGGTAGGGCAACAGTTAAACGCTTGTGCTGCCATTACAATCGCGTTCATCCTCTGTAGAAACTAGCAAACCTGTGCCGATTTATGGAGTGCCACAAATGTGTGATGCGCAACTGCTCGTCGCTCTAACGGCAAAGTGCCAGATGCAATATAGGTAAAGCGCTAGATGCCATAGCAGACGCAGCTGCTTACAGCCACGTTGGCAGCGAAACTAGCAACCAGCTTAAAGCGATCCCCGCAGCAGACGTCGTCACTAGCACGGCAAATGTCACCCTTTTACCGATACGCCGAGTGAATAGGTCCATTCTTAGTAGCAGCCCTGCGGCCAGCATCACTAGGAAGTAGCTGGAGATATTGGCCCACACAACTAGGACAACGGCAAAAGAAGCGCTGAGAAAAGCGGCAATCGTGTAGCCCATATCAGATTTGAACCCGCCTAGAACAAAGTCTCGAAAGGGTTGCCAAATAATGCTGAGCACACTGCATTCAAAAATGATGTATGCGATCGCGCCTATCCACACCACCTCCGAAATTTCGCTTCGGTGCAAAAACAGGCCAAAGGCTAAGTTGGCTAATAGCAGCAGCAGGGGAGAAAGCCAGGGAAAGGCATGGCGCATGGCTATCACCTACAAATTCGTCGAAATAGCTTGAACCGGGCAGCTGGGTAAGCACTGCTCACACATAATGCAGCGTGATCGGGTAAACACCAGCTTGTGCGTTGTTGGGTCTAGGTTCAAAGATTCAGTCGGGCACACGCCTGTGCAGAGCCCACAGTGCACACAGCTGTCTTTATCAATCACAATCTCTCGATTCACCAGCGATACTTCAATGTGGTTTGAGCGCATCCAGTCAATTGCCGCATCTAGCTGGTCAATATCACCCGATAGTTCTACGAGTAGCTTACCTACTTGGTCGGGTGCTACATGAGCCCGGAAGATATTGGCTGCCACGTTAAAATCTTTCGCCAGCCGGTAGGTAATCGGCATGTGAATCGTGCGCTTTGGAAAAGTCAGTGTCAGTCGTTTTTTCACAAGCTACAGGTTACCGAGAAAGGCCGTGAGCATACAGTTAACACGATAGGATACTTAAAGTGGTTGTTACTTTGCGAAACATATGTCGGCGGAATCTTCAGATATGGCCTCTTCAAATATGGCCAAAAAAGTTCGAAATTTTGTGGTGGTTGCGATCGCATCCATCCTCAGCATAGCCCTTGTCCTTGGCGTGCAAACCACTTCCCCAGCCGCCTCCCTCTCAGACATGGCCGAACAATCCGTCCCACTCGAAGCCGCTATGGCCAACGGCAAACCCACCCTCATTGAGTTCTATGCCAACTGGTGCACCAGCTGTCAAGCCATGGCCCCCGACATTCAAACCTTAGAGGAAAGCTACGCCAACAAAGTCAACTTCGTCATGCTGAATGTAGACAACACTAAGTGGCTCCCCGAAATGCTGAACTACCGCGTAGACGGTATTCCCCATTTTGAATTCATCTCCGCCGAAGGCAACGAGAAAGGGGCCGCCATCGGCGAACTCCCGCGTGCCATCCTGGCAGAGAATTTGGACGCACTGTTGGATCAGGCCTCTGAGCTACCCTATGCGCAGATTAGCGGCAAACTCACCGAAGTAGATACGATTGATAACCCCGTTTCCGGGAATGGTAGCAGCGACCCACGTAGTCATGGTGCGCAGGTAGTGGATTAGATAACCGACTTCGGAGGGCATAGCGTGCTTTGGCCTTTGCCTCACCACAGGTGATAGCCCCTACGGAAATTGTTGCCGCACTGTAGGGGCCTGGCAATGCTGTGTCCTCTTCCTCTGTCCACAATCCATCACGCCCTCACCGCCGTCTCCTGCCTCGTTGCCACTGCCAGCACCTCTCCCTCTTTCTTCAGCGTCGCCTCAACCAACCCTAAAAACATCGGATGTGGCGTATTCGGCCGTGACTGAAACTCCGGATGAAACTGACACGCAATAAAGTACGGATGGCTTGGTAGCTCCACAATCTCCACTAGCCGACCATCTGGCGACGTGCCACTCACCATAAACCCTGTGTCTAAGAACAAATTCCGGTAGGCATTGTTGAATTCATAGCGATGCCGATGCCGCTCATAAATCACTTCCTTCTGATAAAGCTGACTGGCCAACGTATCTGGCTCAATGCGGCAAGGCCATAGCCCCAATCGCATCGTCCCGCCAAGATCCACCACATCCTCTTGCTCAGGCATAAGGCTAATCACCGGGTTCTCAGCTTCCGGCTCAAACTCAGAGCTGCTAGCACTCGGCAGCTTGGCAATGTTCTGCGCCCAATCCATCACCAAACACTGCATTCCCAAGCACAGTCCTAAGAAAGGAATCTCACCTTCACGGGCATATTCAACCGTTTTAATTTTTCCACGGATGCCTCTAGATCCAAACCCGCCTGGCACCACAATGGCAGAGACATCTTGAAGGTGTTTCTCTGGGCCATCTTTTTCAATATCTTCGGAGTCAACCCAACGGATTTTTACTTCCGTATCAAAGCTGGTTCCAGCGTGGCGCAGCGCTTCTGTCACTGAGAGATAGGCGTCATTGAGCTGGACGTATTTGCCCACAATGGCAACTTCTAGATTTTTGGCCGGGCTGTGCATCCGTTCAATCAACCGAGTCCAGCTGGTGAGGTCGGGCGATCGCTGATCTAAATTCAGCAGCGTCAAACTCTGCTCTGCCAGCCCCTCCTTCTCCATATACAGTGGCACCTCATAAATGCTGGGTGCATCTAAAGCCTGAATCACACAGTCAATCGGCACATTACAAAAGCTCGAGATCTTCTGCCGCATTTCATCCGGCACCACCCGCTCACTGCGGCACACCAAAATATCTGGCTGAATACCAATCGAGCGCAGCTCCTTCACCGAGTGCTGAGTCGGTTTCGTCTTCAGCTCATGCGCCGCCGGAATCCAAGGAATCAGCGTCACGTGGATATAGATAGAATCGTTACGCCCCACATCCTGCTTAAACTGGCGAATCGCTTCCATAAATGGCAGCGACTCAATGTCACCCACCGTGCCGCCAATTTCTACAATCACCACATCCGGATTACGATTACGTGCCACC
>JBHJIY010000176.1:0-13903 GCA_050042985.1 Phormidesmis sp.
TTGCGCCCAGTGACGCGGCTAAAGATGTTATTTACACCTGATTGGCTATCAAACGTGACAGTTTGTGTGCTGCCGATATTGAATTCGCTAAAGCTATGAAAGATATTGGCACTGCTGCTACTACCATCTCTAAGCCCGCCAGTAATGCAGATACCTGCGCAGTTAGCGACTGACGGATTAACCACAGTGGGTGTTGTGTTATCTACTACGATTTGCGCGGTTGCAGAGCTTCCTAGCAACCCATAGCTCAACACAAAACCACTGCTAACGTTACAAGCCGTTTTCCAGCTAGTACTCAATAGAGAGGTCGGTAGTAGGTCTGTTGATTGATTTTTCATTCACCCTGACCTAGGAGATAGCTTGTCTGGATAGTTTGGTTGGCTGTGTTTGAGGGAAAGGCGTTGCGCCTAATATGCCCAGCTTTTGTTTAGAAGATAGGCATTGCCGTGGATTGAGTGTTTTATCCGGGTATTAATAGTGGTGTGAAATCAGCGTGCCATTGGCTCGAAATGTTGGCTTGTGAATGTGCGATTTGATGTGTTGAGAACTTGGGATAAATGCTGATGAAACCTAGTAGATATCGTAAGCAGTGGAGCCAGCTACAACAACGTATCGTTTGGTCAAAAAAGATTTTTGGAAGGCTGGTTTTTCTAGGGATAATGCTGTTGACATTTTTAGGTATTACGTTGCGCCCTGCAGCGTTCGCCTATTCCGCTGTAACTAACAACAGTGCTGAAATGCATCCATCTTCTTTGGCTCACCCATCTGTTGCTATGGATATTGCTGCGTGGCTGACGACAGGTCAGCAGCAGTATGCTGCTGGTCAAATTGTTGCGGCAATACAGAGCTGGCAACACGCTGCTGAATTACTGATGGCTAGTCCCTTAGAACAAGCTATTGTTTTAAGTCATGTGTCTATAGCAGCACAAGACTTGGGTGATTGGGAGCGGGCTGAAGCTTCCATGTCTCATGGTTTTTCAGTACTTGCTGCGCACTCTGACGTAGAAGGATGGTTGCAAGCGCAAGCTCAAATATTGAATGCTCAGGGGCGTCTGTACTTAAAGCAGGGAAAACCAGAAATGGCCTGGGAAACTTGGTCACAAGCAGAGGCCGCTTATTCTCGAAGTGATGATGAACTTGGACAAGTGGGTGCTCAAATCAATCAAAGTCAAGCGCTGCAAACAATGGGGTTGTATCGTCGGGCGCAGCTGCAGCTTGAATCTGTGGCAGAGCGCTTGGCAGTTCAGTCTGATTCGAAGGTGAAGGCGATCGCACTTAAGAGTTTAGGCAATGTATTTCAAAGGACTGGCAGCCTGGTACAGTCGCAACAGTATTTGAATCAGAGCTTAGATTTATATAGACGGCTAGGCAGTGATTTTGAGGTGGCAGATGCGCTGTTTAGCTTGGCAAATACGCTGCGGCTGATGAAAGATAGCGATGCTGCTGCTCGCTATTACCAAGAAGCTGAAAATTTATTACCGCCCTCTGTCTCTGTGCTGAAAACGCAATCGCAGCTCAGCCGTTTTAGCCTACTGCTAGAGACGCAGCAGTGGTCAGGTGCTGAGCAGTTGTTGCCTGAACTCGTCACGCAAATAAAATCACTACCTGCTAGTAGGCAGGGTGTTTATAGTCGTGTCAATTTGGCGGAAAGCTTGTTATCTCATGGAGACGATACGCATCAGCCTATCGGTTGGCTTTCTGTTGAATCGGTGGCAGATTTGTTGCGGGAGGGTGTGGATGAAGCTGTGTTGCTGAAGGATGATCGTGCTAGGGCGTTTGCGCTAGGTGAGCTGAGTAAATTGTACGGCTATACTCAGCAATGGCCAGAATCTCAGGCATTGGCCCAAAGAGCATTGTCACTGTCTCAGGGTGACAATGCTCAAGATATGGCCTACCGCTGGCAGCAGCAGTTGGGGAAGGCCTATCATCAGCAAGGAAAAGATGAAGATGCGATCGCTAGCTATACCCGTGCTGTCGAGACGTTAGGCAAAGTTCGACGCGACCTTCTGGCAACCAATGTCGATGTGCAATATTCATTTCGTGAAACAGTAGAGCCTGTATATCGGGAGCTAGTGAGCCTGCTGTTACTGCCAGAAGAGCCTAGCCAGGAAGCGTTATTTCAGGCAAGAGAGGTTGTAGAAGAGCTCCAGCTAGCAGAAATGGAAAATTACTTTAGGTCAGCTTGTATTGATTCAGCTTCTGCCTCTATCGATAAGCTAGATACGGAAGCTGCTGTTCTGTATCCTATTGTGTTGCCAGACCGAGTGGAAGTGGTAATGTCTTTGCCAGGGCAACGGCTGCAACATTACCGCACTTGGCAATCAGAAGAAGAGACTAATCAGGTAATTGGCCGTTTATACCGATATTTGAACCCGATTTTATCGGAGGAAAGACGCCTAAGCCTATCAAAAGAAATCTATGACTGGCTGATTACACCTGCAGAAGCGAAACTTTCTGAAAATGATATTCACACCTTGGTTTTTGTCCTTGATGGCCAATTTCGAAGAATTCCTATGTCAGCACTCTATGATGGTGAACACTACCTGTTGGAAAACTATGGCGTTGCGCTGACACCTGGATTGAGATTGTTAGGTCCGCACTTTCAAAATCCAAAACCGCTCCAAGCTCTTATGCTAGGTCTTACTGAAGCTAGAGGAGGATTTTCCGCTCTCCCCGGTGTAAAGACGGAAATAGAACAAGTTGCTAGCAGTGTAAACGCGGAGGTACTTTTTGATCGAGACTTTACACGAGAGAACTTGGCTACGAAAATCGACCGAGTTCCCTTTCCCGTACTACATTTGGCGACTCATGGGCAGTTTAGCTCGAATATAGAAGAGACTTACCTGCTGGCATGGGATCAACGAATCACTGTTGGTGAGCTCGATAGTTTGTTACGTGCTCGCAAAGAACAAGATGAGCCGATTGAACTAATGGTGCTAAGTGCTTGCCAAACAGCAGAAGGCGACGATAGAGCAGCATTGGGATTGGCTGGGATGGCCATTCGATCAGGTGCTAGAAGTACGTTAGCAACTCTATGGTCTGTGAATGACAGTTCAACGGCAGAGATGATGACAGAATTTTATAAGGAATTGTCGAGTGTTGGTCTGACTAAATCTGAAGCGTTGCGGCGCGCCCAAATAAAGATAATGCAAACTCCTGAATATTCCCATCCCTACTATTGGGCTCCATTTGTTTTAATTGGAAACTGGTTATCGTAGTTATCAGAGAGGTTTTTGAATTGATGAAAAATTACCGTGTTTTTTCTGTTGCTTCGGCGTTAGGGCTTTCTGTTGCCGTAATGTTGAATGGATCTGTTGCAAGTGCGCAGGGGTTTGCTACGCTTTTGTCTGCTCAGCCTCTCACTACAAACATTGATTTTGTGCCCCCCGCAGATGACGGGGCTCCTGCTTATTCTAGGGGAGGTGCTACGCGGAATCCTGAATGTGACGCATTGCAGGTATTACCTGAAAATGGCTCTGGCCTGACTGCAGAGGCTCATCCGCTGGTACAGGCTTATTTTCAAGCTGATGTGAAGCAGGTGTGGATGCAAGTGAAAGCAAATGATGGCAGTGAGATTTATACCTATGGTGAAGACGAATACTTTGTGCTGCCAGAAGGAAAAGGGTTTGCAGAGATTCCACTGCCTGAGTCTTTGACTGAACTTACGCCCAATAAGCTCTACAGCTGGGAGATAGTACTTTTGTGTAATAATCCATTTGGCCCTAGTTCGCCTAGGGTGAGAGGTGGTATTCGCCGTGTGGAGCCTATGGTTTCGCTGGTGGATAGCGAGTCGATGTCTTTGCGAGAGAAGATGAGTGTATATGCTGAATCTGGGCTTTGGTACGACTACATTTCAGCATTGACACTGATGAAGAAACAGGATCCAAACAGTTCTCAGCTAATGCAGAACTGGGAGGCTGCTTTGCGAGCTGTCAATTTGGATGTGATTTTCGACGAATTTGAAGCGGCTGAGTAGTGGGCAAGGATCTTTGTTGCGATAGTCCTCTATTCACATGGAAGTAAAAAAGAATACAAGTTTGGAGATGGCGCAGAGAATTCTTTGCGTCATTTTATTTTATAGGCTGAAAAAGTCATTTTTAGACGATTAAAGTTGATATAAAGGTGTCTAGACCTGATTTAGTGGGGTTGGGCACCCTATAAGTACCGCTTACACCTACTTTTCAAAAATGTTTTCAAAGTTTAAGCACCATATAGCTCAGAGGCGTAAAATCGCTGCTGTTGGGTTTAGCTTAGCGGGATTGATGGTTGCTGGGTCGATGCGAGGTTGGCTGGAGCCGCTAGAGCTGGGTCTGCTAGACCAGTTTTTTGTGTTGCAATCACGTTCGCCTACTGTAAATAAGCGCGTTTTGGTGGTTGCGATTGATGAGCGTGATATTGCAAATGTAGGGCAGTGGCCTATTTCCGATAAGACCCTTTCTCAGCTAGTTCGCAATATTCACGAGCATGAACCTGCCAGTATCGGCTTGGATTTGTATCGAAATTTTTTGATTGAACCGGGTAGTGAAGAGCTGATTGAAACGTTTGAGTCTATTCCTAATGTTATTGGCGCTGAGCGGGTGCTGGAAGGCGGGGTAGCCTCACACAAGACATTAGCAGAGCTTGATAGAGCTGCTTCGATAGATTTGGTTGTGGACGATGACGGTAGAGTACGGCGAGGGTTACTGTCTGTTATTTCGCCTGAGGGAGAAGTAAGAAGGGGGCTAGCGGCTACCCTTGCATTGAACTATTTGAGTGAGCAAGATATTCATTTGGAAACGGTTGATGGTGATACGGGTGGAGGTGCTTTACGGCTAGGCAAGTCGACAATTACTCGCTTTGAACGGAACGATGGTGGCTATGTTAATGCCGATAGCGGTGGTTATCAGGTGTTGATGAACTATCGTGATCGCTACACTCAGTTTGAGTCAGTGTCGTTGACGGCTGTGCTGAATGGAGAACTGACTGATGAGATGGTGCATGGTCGCATTGTTTTGGTTGGTTCAACGGCTATTAGCCTCAACGATTTGTTTTATACACCGACTGAGAGAGATTCGCTGGTTGCAGGTGTGTATGTGCATGCGCATCTGCTTAGTCAGCTGCTAGGAGCTGCTTTAGATGGACAGCCCTTCCTACGAACGGTGCCGACCTATCTGGAGTGGCTGTGGGTAGTGTGCTGGATTGCTATTAGTATTGTGGCCAGTCGCTCAGGACTGTATAGCGCTTCTATAAAGACGCATCCGCCGACGTGGCAACTGATTGTTCGGCTTGCGAGCTTGGGTATTGGGCTGTATGGCTCAGGGTATTGTTTGTTTTTGGCTGGGTGGTGGCTACCAACTGTACTGCCCCTAGTCTCAATGTTTTCTACTGTAGGACTGGGTATTGCCTATCGAAATCAGCAGCTGCAAAATTTAGCTGCGTATGACGAGCTCACGCAGGTCGCTAATCGGCGCTATTTTGATCAGTATCTAGAGCAGTTGCTGAGAACGAATAAGCGGCTCTCGCTAATTTTGTGCGACGTGGATTCCTTTAAGGCGTTTAATGATTTGTATGGTCATCCGGCAGGCGACCGCTGCTTGCATCAAGTTGCGCAGGCGTTGAAGCTTGCCGTTCGAGATGCTGACTTGGTGGCTCGCTACGGGGGGGAAGAGTTTGTTGTTGTTCTTCCAGATACCGATGAGAAGATTGCAGCGAGTGTCGCAGTGAGAATTCAAGTACAGATACGTAAGTTAGCGATCGCGCATGAGGGTTCTGCTGCTAGCCCTTTTGTGACGCTGAGTGGTGGATATGTCTCTTTACCTAAGGGGAAATTGATTATGCCGCAAGTTCTGGTGGGCTATGCGGATAAGGCGCTGTACGAGGCTAAGCTTTCTGGACGTAACAGGCTATTGCCCAGCGACTGGCCTGCGTCTAATGATTCAGTTGAGTATGAAGTGGCTGCTTGATTATCTCCTTTTGCCTGATATGTCAATTTTGACAGCGTAGGATGAAGTGGTTGATATAGGCTTGTATCCGACGGAAGTGGCTAGAGAAATGACGACGCGTATTAGAAATGCTTGTGATGCAGATATTCAATCGCTAGTAGATTTGTATAACCGATATATTTTAGAAACATCGATTACGTTTGATCTGTCGCCGTATACGGTAGAGCAGCGTCGAGAAAGCTGGTTTGAGCATTATGGAGAAACGGGACGGTATCGATTGATAGTGGCTGAGTGTGATAGCGAATCTTCTTCTGTGGAAAATTCGCAGGTAGTGGGTTACGCCAGCAGCAGTAAGTTTGCGACGAAAGCGGCCTACGATACTTCTGTGGAGACAAGTATATATGTGGCGGCTGAGTTTGTTAATGCAGGTATTGGCAATCAGCTGTACAGTGCTTTGTTCAAAGTTTTGGAAATGGAGGATGTGCATAGGGCCTATGCAGGGGTGACTTTACCGAACGAGGCTTCGATGGCCATTCATCGTAAGTTTGGATTTAAGCAGGTTGGTGTGTTTCAGGAAGTGGGTCGTAAATTCAATCGTTATTGGGATGTTGCTTGGTTGGAAAAGAGCCTTTAGGTTGGATGTATTCTTTGCTGTTTTCCGGTTTGCAAAAAAAGCCCCTTAGCGTGTGGAAGCGCTGGGGGGCTTTGGATATTATGGAGCTAGATGCACTTACTTAAGGGAGCCAACTTTGAAAGAGTCGATTTTGGTTTAGAAGAGGTAGCCAAGACCAACAGTAAAGCCAACCTCATCGTTGTCGGCAAAAGGAGCGTAGTTAACAGAAGCGTTAGCGACGTACTTTTCAGCGAAGCGATAGTCGGTACCAGCAACGAGGGCGAACTCAATGTCGCTGTCGTCGCCAATGTCGCCAGAGACGCCAGCGCCAAAGAAAGGATTGAGTGCTTGGTTACCAAATTCAACAGAGTTGAAGTCGTAGGTAATAGGAACGAGATAGGAGACATCTTCAGAATCGTCGAAGTCGAAGTCAGTAGCGATTTCAGGACGGATAGAGACGTTGTCAGCGACGGAGAGTTTGCCATTGATAACGAAGCCGTCGTCGCCACCGCCGATGCCGATGTAGTTGTAGCTAGGTGCTTCTTGAGCGAAGGCACCAGATGAAACAGAGAGAAGAGCGGCAGCAGCAACTGCGAAAGTGGCAGATATGCGGGAGAAGAATTTCATGGAACGGTCCTCAAAAGGTGATTGGTAAATAAAAGGGGGAAATCGAAAAGGAGCGTGACGACAGAAAGGAACTCTAGCGATTATCTAAAGGAGATCACAGATAGTCGCCTTTTATCCGGGTTTAGAAAAGGTAGCCGAGGCCAACCGTGAAGCCAAGTTCGTCGTTATCGGCAAAGGGAGCGTAGTTAACAGAAGCGTTGGCGACGTACTTGTCAGCGAAACGGTAGTCGCTACCGGCTACGAGCGCGAATTCGATGTCGCTGTCGTCACCGATGTCACCAGAGACGCCAGCCCCGAAGAAGGGATTTAGCGCTTGATTGCCAAATTCAACAGAGTTGAAGTCGTAGGTAACAGGAACGAGGTAGGAGACATCTTCAGAATCATCAAAGTCAAAATCAGTGGCGACTTCAGGACGAATGGAGACGTTGTCAGCGACGGAGAGTTTGCCGTTGATAACGAAGCCGTCGTCGCCGCCGCCGATGCCGACGTAGTTGTAGCTAGGGGCTTCTTGAGCGAATGCACTGGAAGAAAAGGAGAGAAGGGCAGCGGCAGCAAGACCAAGGGGAGCCCAAATACGAGAGAGTTTCATGGAATTATCCTCAAAAAGTGGTGGGAATAACAACGTGGAAACGTTGAAGGAGTGATTTGGAACTTCTGTGGCCTGTACTCTTTTTTAGTGGCTTTCCTTAGATGATTTTCTGGGGGCAACACTCAAAAAGGCAAGGTTGAGAAGAGTGCGAAAGAAAGTGTTTTTGGCTTGACTGTTTTGTCTTGCCGGGTTTGCTTTGTTTCGCATGTTTAAGTTGTATCTTTGGTGACTAGACGGTGCGTGATGAGTGTGGACACTTTGCTTGGCTGGACTAGCAAATATCTACCTATAAAGCCGTAAACACGTTGATTTTGAGTGTGCCAGTTGGGCGTTATGGTTGTGTCCGTGATACTTGACTTTGCTATGAAACGCTGCGGCGAAAGAGAGATATAGGCCGTAACTACTGCTAGGGTTGCTTTGGGCTGATTGAGTTGTTATTTGGGGGTGAAAGGGTGGCTAAGGAGACTGTGGTTGATGATGGATTAGTAAAAGGTGAGGATGGTTGTTGTCGCTGCTGGTGGGTGGGCGATAAGGCCGATTATGTGGCTTATCACGATGATGAGTGGGGTGTACCAACGGCGGATGACCAGAGGTTATTTGAGAAGGTTTGCCTGGAAGGGTTCCAGTCTGGGCTGAGCTGGCTGACGATTTTGCGTAAGCGCGAGAACTTTAGAGCGGCTTTTGCTGAGTTTGATTTTAAGAAGGTGGCGCAATTTACAGATGAGGATGTAGAGCGGTTATTACAGGATGCGGGGATTGTGCGACATCGGAAGAAGATTGAGTCTGTGATTAATAATGCGGGGCGGGCTTGCGAGCTAGTAGAGGAGTTCGGTTCACTGGCGACTTACTTTTGGCGGTACGAGCCCAGTGAAGCAGCCCGGCCCAAGGTCTGCGACTACGAAACGCTGAAGTTGCTTGGCAAGACAGCTGAGTCGACGGCGATGAGTAAGGATTTGAAAAAGCGAGGGTGGTCTTTTGTGGGGCCGACGACAGCGTATGCGTTTATGCAGTCGATGGGGATGGTGAATGATCACCTGGAGGGGTGTGAGTGGCGCGATCGCATTGAGAAATTGAGAAAGGCGTTTGAGCGTCCTGTGTGATGTCGTGGTCAGAACGGCCTGATATTTTAGATAACTTTAGATGTTCTTGTAGAACTGATAGTCCTTGAGCTGTGAGGCTTGTAGCGTATGCGTATCAGTATCGTAGGGCACAAATTTTGCTTGGGGTCTTAACCCTAGCGGCATGATCAGGGAGAATGGAAATATTAATTTTTACCAAAGTTGATGAGAGATGATGCTCTGTGGCTCATTTCAATTTCTAGACTTTGAAAAATATAGACGTATTAGGACATAGCTCAATGACAGCCACCCAAGCTAAGCCCCAAACCAGTTTCCCCATCGACCTAAGCGCCTACAAGCGCATCTCCCTAGATCCTTCCAATAGCAAGCTGACTGATGAGCAGCGCGATGCCCTGAAGGCAAATATTCAGCTCTGCCGTGAGGCGATTGTGTTTTTCACCGCGACGGGCGGTGCTCGGGGTGTGGGTGGTCATACGGGTGGCCCTTACGATACGGTGCCTGAAGTGATGATTATGGATGCGCTGTTCCGAGGCAATCCTGATAAGTTCGTTCCTACATTCTTTGATGAAGCGGGCCACCGGGTAGGCACTCAGTATCTGATGAGCACGCTCAATGGTGATTTGCCTGCTGAGCAGCTGATGCAGTATCGCGCTGCGGGCTCTAAGCTTCCTGGTCACCCTGAGCTGGGTTTGACGCCGGGTGTGAAGTTTAGCTCTGGCCGGTTAGGTCACATGTGGCCTTTTGTGAATGGTGTGGCGCTGGCGAACCCTGGAAAGACGACTTTCCTCCTCGGTTCTGACGGTGCGCAGCAGGAAGGTGATGACGCTGAGGCGGCTCGTTTGGCAGCGGCTCAAGGTATCAATGTGAAGCTGATCATCGATGACAATGATGTGACGATTGCGGGTCACCCTTCTGAGTATCTCGGTGGGTACAGCGTGCAGAAGACGCTGGAAGGGCACGGCATTAAGACGCTGGTGAATGATGGTGAAGATATTGATGCGCTGTATGCGAATATTTGTGAGGCGATCGCCACTGACGGCCCTATTGCTGTAATCTGCAAGCGCCCAATGACTGTTGGCATCGAAGGCCTAGAAGGCAGCTGCCACGGTCACGACGTTATCCCTACTGACCTTGCGATTAAGTATCTAGAAAAGCACGGTCGACAGGAAGCGGCTGACTACCTCAAGGCAATTGAGAAACCTAAGCACAGCTACGATTTCCTCGGTTCTAGTGATGAAGTCGGCTCTAATCGTAACGTCTTTGGTCAGGCTGCGGTAGAAGTCATGGGCAAAATGAGCGACGCTGAGCGCAAAGAGAAAGTGCTGGTAGTTGACTGTGACCTAGAAGGATCTTGCGGCCTGAATCACATTCACAAGGCGTATCCTGAAATCTTTGTCAGTGGTGGCATTATGGAGCGGGGTAACCTCTCTGCGGCTGCGGGCTTTGGCATGGAGAAAGGGAAGCAGGGTATCTTTGCGACCTTTAGCGCATTCCTAGAGATGTGTATTTCTGAGATCACGATGGCGCGTTTGAACAAGGCGAACTTGCTGTGTCACTTCTCCCACTCTGGAATTGACGACATGGCGGACAACACCTGCCACTTCGGCATCAACAACATGTTTGCCGACAATGGTTTGGATGACGGCTATGAAACTCGCCTGTACTTCCCTGCTGATGCGCATCAGATGAAGGCCTGCGTTGAGAAGATTTTCCATGACCCCGGTCTACGATTCATCTTCTCGACTCGTGCCAAGGTGCCTATGTTGCAAGATGCGGACGGTAAAGCGCTGTATGAAAGCGGCTATGAGTTTATCTCTGGTAAAGATGACGTGGTTCGTGAAGGCACCGATGGCTACATCGTGAGTTTTGGCGATGGCCTGTATCGTGCTTTGGATGCGGTTGAGCGCTTGAAGAAGGAAGGCTTGAACATTGGCCTGATCAACAAGTCTACGCTCAATGTTGTGGACGAGCAGATGATGGAGAAGGTGGGTAAGTCACCTTTGGTCATGGTGGTTGAATCTTTCAACGAGAAGACTGGCTTGGGTGCTCGCTATGGTACTTGGTTGCTAGAGCGCGGCTATACGCCTAAATTTGCGCATGCGGGTACGCATGAAGAAGGGGGCGGCGGTCTCTGGGAGCAGTTCTATCACCAGGGTTTGGATCCTGAGAGCATTATGCAAAAGGTGAAGAAGCTTGCTGGTAAGTAGGTTGTTCTGGTGGGTTAGCTGACGGTTACCTGCCTATCCTGTTGCGATCATCATAGAAGCTCTCCTGATTTTGATTGGGGGAGCTTTTGCTTTTGAAGGAATGACAGCTATTGATGCCTTTTGTGGATTTTGGTGATTCCGTTTCTGGCTGGCGAGTAGGTGTATGATCTAAGTAGGTATACCTAAGATTATTTTTGGAGCGATCGCACTATGCCCGCAGAATACGTTGCAGACGAAGCCGCTTTTGACACGCTAATCAAAGACGACTCGGTCGTGGTAGTAGACTGCACTGCTAGCTGGTGTGGCCCGTGCAAAATAGTTGCACCATTAATTGACCAACTAGCTGACGAATTTGCAGGCAAGGCAACTGTTTCTAAGCTAGACCTAGATAGCAATAAGGCCGTAGCAAAGCGCTTTAACATCAAGAGCATTCCAGCTGTGATGGTGTTCAAGAATGGTGAGTTGGTAGATACCATGGTAGGCGTAAAGCCTTACTCGGTATTTAGTGAGACAGTGACGAGCTATTTGTAAGGCTTTAATGGTTGTGAGCTGTTTTCACGCTAGAAAATGAAACAACCGTCTGAGATTGGTTTGATTGAAGGGTGTCCGGTGCTGTTGGTGATTGATATTCAGCAGAGCGCTTTCGCTCCAGCGATGCCTGGCATTCCTGGCATGCCAGAATATTCTGCTCGAATGCAAGCAGCAGCTAACTTGGTGAAAGCAGCTCGTGGGTTTGATATTCCAATTGTGTTTGTGCAAGAAGCGCATCGGCCTGATCTTGTTGATTTTGGCCGGGAGCTAGATGGGCAAGAGAGTGTTCATTGCATAGAGACGGATGCGAGTACTCAAATCGCTAAGGAAGTAGAGATGCGATCGGATGATTATTTCATTCGGAAGCGTCGGTACTCTTGCTTTTTTGGAACAGATTTAGAGATTTTACTGAAAGGGCTAAAGGCGAGCACACTGATTTTGATTGGTGGGCTAACAGATGTGTGTGTGCATTACACCTTTGCCGATGGCCATCAGCACGATTATTACTGCCGAGTCGTAGAAGACTGTGTGGCGGGCTCTAGTGAGATGGCGCATGAGGCTTCGCTGAGGGCGATGGAGTATTTGCAGAGTAGGGCGCGATGTACGGCTGACGAGGTGTTGTCGGCGCTGGTGCCTAAAAGGCCTGTGTTGCCAGCTGTAAAACATTAACGAGGTTATGGATGCGAGATCCGAATAAGCCTGATCCGAATTTGATTAAGACGCCGCCAGAGACGCTGTTTGCGATTATAGTCGCGGTGCTTTTGGGGACGCTTTTGCTGACTGGGTTTATTTCTCAGTAGATACTGCTTCTCTGTCTATGCCAGTTGATAAGCGTGATTATCAGCTTGGAATTGTGCTGCGTTATCGGAGTGTCTATCTGGGAAATATCAAATTATGTTTGTGGGTTAGTGTGTGTGGAATTGCTTCGTGCCCTGGCTGATGAAGGGCGTTGGAAAACATAGGTTTTAGGTAGGAGTCTCCGTTATGTGTGGAATTGTTGGCTATATTGGCACGCGCGCGGCTAGCGGTATTTTGATTGAAGGCTTGAAGACGCTGGAGTATCGCGGTTACGACTCTGCGGGTGTGGCGACGATTTCGGAAGGAGCGTTGCAGCGGACACGGGCTAAGGGAAAGCTGATCAATTTGCAGACGAAGCTGGAAGGGTTAGAAGACCCGGCTAAGGTGGGCATTGGACATACGCGCTGGGCGACGCATGGCAAACCAGAGGAGCATAATGCGCACCCGCATACGGATGAGAATGAGCGGCTAGCAGTGGTGCAGAACGGCATTATTGAAAATTACCGTGAGCTGCGTGAAGAGCTGAAAGAGAAAGGCTATACGTTTTGCTCGGCGACAGATACGGAAGTGATTCCTCATTTGATTGATGAGTATTTGAAGAATCCGCTTGAGGACAAGGTGCTTTCTGGGCAATCTGCGCTGCTAGAAGCGGTACGGCAGGCGGTGAATCGATTGACAGGTGCTTTTGCGCTGGCGATTGTGTCGGTAGATTTCCCGGATGAGCTAATTGTGGTGCGGCAACAGGCTCCGCTAGCGATTGGCTTTGGCCAGGGTGAGTTTTTCTGTGCTTCGGATACGCCTGCAATTATGCCGTACACGCAGGCGGTACTGACGCTGGAGAATGGTGAGATTGCACGGCTAACGCCGATGGGTGTGGAGGTGTATGAGTTTGGCGGGCACAAGCTGAAGAAGTACCCGCGTACGCTGAACTGGAACCCCATCATGGTGGAGAAGCAAGGGTTCAAGCACTTTATGCTCAAGGAGATTTATGAGCAACCAGGTGTGGTTCGCACTTGCTTAGAGACTTACTTAGATACGGAGTGGGATGCACAGTCTGGGACGTCGCCTATCAAGTTGGAGCTACCAGATACGTTGCTGGATAACTTGCAGCAGATTCAGATTCTGGCCTGTGGTACTAGTTGGCATGCAAGCCTAGTGGGCAAGTATTTGCTGGAGCAGGTGTCAGGAATTCCGACGGTGGTGCAGTATGCGTCGGAGTTTCGCTATGCGCCTGCGCCGATGATGCCAAATACGATGACGATTGGGGTCACACAGTCTGGTGAGACGGCAGATACTTTGGCTGCATTGGAGATGGAGCAGAATCGCCGAATTGAGCGGAGCGGCCGTTCTAATGGGGGCGATGAAGAGTATGCGCCTCGAATGTTGGGAATTACGAATCGGGTGGATAGCTCGCTGGGGCGGCTGATTCCTCATGTGGTGGGCACGATGGCTGGCATTGAAATCGGTGTAGCGGCGACGAAGACGTTTGTGGCGCAGCTGATGGCGTTTTACTTTTTGTCTTTGGAGTTGGCGTATCG
>JBHJIY010000177.1:0-23599 GCA_050042985.1 Phormidesmis sp.
AATTCAATTACTTGTAAGGTAATCGTGAATGGATGAGTCAAAAGCATCCCTGTTCCTAAGAGTTTCCTATGCCCCTATCAGCTTCTGATAATGCGTTTGGACAGCTGCTGAAGCATTGGCGATCGCAGCGAAATTTCAGCCAGCTAGCACTTTCTATGGCTAGCGACGTTTCTCAACGCCATATCAGCTTTATTGAGTCAGGGCGATCTCACCCCAGCCGCGAGATGATCGTAAAGCTTGCCACAGTGCTAGATATCCCCTTGCGGCAGCAAAACAAAATGCTCACCGCCGCAGGCTTTGCACCCATCTACTCAGAATTTGATCTGTCTGCGCCAGAAGTTGCACCCATTCGCAAGGCCTTAGAATTCACCCTGAAACAGCAGGAGCCTTATCCAGCATTAGTCATGGACAGATACTGGAACCAAATGATGGTGAATAAAGGGGCTGAAAATTTGTTGGGCTGGCTAATAGGTGCACACACAGTGCCTAAGGAAATCGGTCTCAACCTTATAAAGCTGATGCTGCACCCGCAAGGCATAAGAGCCTACGTAAAAAATTGGGATGCCGTTACCACCCACCTCATTCACAGAGTCTATAGAGAAACACTTGCCGAGGGAAAAGACGAACAATCCCAAATACTTTTTGACGAACTCCTCACCTATCCAGATGTTCAAACGCTCTATCAGGCCCCCGTTCAAGATAGCTGGCAGCTACCGCTGCTGAGTACTACCTTTGCCAAAGAACATCAACAGCAGAGCTTTTTTACAACGCTAACAACTTTAGGCACCCCACAAGATATTACCCTACAGGAACTTCGCCTAGAATGTTTGTTTCCTGCCGATGAAGCCACAGAACAACAGTTCGCATCTGCGGAACGCTGAGCTCTACCGATGCGCCCGTCACAACGTCTACGAATCACCAATTAACGTCAGTCCAAGATCGAAGAACTTAATCTGGTAGTGCATAGGCCGGAACTTCTGCCAGCGTGATTTCGTTGAGCTGTCGAACTTTTAGATCCTGATAAAAGTTCTCTTGCAGCAGCTCTACTTTGGACTGAGAGGTCAGAAACAACAGTCCCCAAAATACGCCTACTTTCTCGTGCTTGTAGTCGGATTCGGTCAGCTCACCTTCAATAGGCCCGCCTAATATATCTGGTCGAAAGCTGGTCCAATGGGTAAGCAACAGCTCAAAATCCATCCAGTTCACCGTGTCTTCAAAGACGTCGTCCCAGTGAGTTTCCAGAAAATCGTTGAGCGCATCGGCAATTTCGTTGAGGTTTTCCTGGTGTGCCAGCTCAGAGATGGCACGGACGGCGTCTCTTTTGGAGTGAGGCTTGGCGCGGCGATTGCGCACCCGAGAAGGTTCGCTCATGGCGGCTGCGATCGCTTCCAATTGCTCAATCAACTCACTGAGTGTCACCTGCCTTTTTGCTGGAGGAGGGGCCACCGCGCGCCGATGAATATGCTTCTCCAAATTACGGGGCAGCTCATTCGCCCCAAAGTCCAAATCTTCGTCGAAAAAATCATCACCTTCAAATTCTTCTTCTTGCTGCTCTAATTCATGACGAACCAGCGTATCCGCTTTTAGCAGAACTAGCATAGAAGCATATAAGAAGGCCTGCCCCGACTCAGTCAGACTCGACTCGTAGGAAGACTGACCAGCTTCTTTAGGCTTCTGAGTCAGCGGCTGATCTTTCAGAGTTTTGAGAAAGCGGTCGATCACATCAATAACTTGCACGTCCCAAGGATCGATTTCACCTTTTTCGGCAAGGTCAATGAGAAATGCGATCGCGCCCTGGGCCAAAGAACTAGACATAGAAAAGTATGAGCTATCCGCGAGGTAAAGTGCGAAAACGGGTGAGTATTTCGAGTGACTACTACAAAGGATGTGGCTCTTCCCTAAGCAATGGATACGCCAATGTCTTCTTTGTTACGTTGACTAACAGTGCGCTGAGCCTACATTCAAACGTGTATTTTTGCAACCTATCTCTTTAAAGTATTTTTGAAGCAGACGGGTTCTCGAAGACTTCGAAGGCTACTCGTTTTTGCCGATAACTTTTGAAAAATCTCAGTAAAAACAGTACATACACACTTTAGTACGTCTATTCTATAAAACAAACGTAATTTTTGCACGCCTACACTGACACATCTGTACTGAGTAGCCGGATCCGCTATCGCGTTGGCTCTATACACTTGCACGACATTACGCGTCTATTTGAGGGTCAGCCTGAGGCAACATGGGTAGCTGCTCTAGCTCTACTCGGTAGCGTTCTACGTCTTGTTCTAGCTCTTGAATGCGCTGCTCTTTTTGCTCAATTTCCGGCTTTTTCTGAGCGTAGGTTTGTACCTGCACCCACACACTAAATACCCATGCCAGTGTCGCTCCAATGCCCGCAGCGACAATTAGCTCCACGCTCAGCGGCGCTTCAAAGTCGACGCCACTTACCACATGAATCACCGAAGGGGTGGTGTTCTCAATGCCGAAGAGCACTAGCGCTAGGCAAATTACGAAAATCACTACGAAATTGACTTGCTTCATAGCTTTCGCCTCAATGAGTTCTGTCTCAATAGAATTTATTCGACAACACTATAGCGGCAAATGGTTGATCTAAAAGAGCTTTTGAGCAGACTTAATGTAATGCTTTGAAGTGAAGCCAAAGACTGGACAGAAAGAAACAAGAGTGGACAGCCAAGATGGCTATCCCACAGAGGTGAAAGCTTGCTAGTAGAAGAGCAATAAATGCCTATCTCCCAGACAGGGTAGCCTGCCAGAGGAAGGGATAACTAGTAGAATGCTGTGATAAACCAGCTTTCACTGGGTTTTGAAGAATGTACTTATACACATTCTCAAATTCTTGTTGACTGCGGATTATTCGGTCGTAGCGCTCGGATTGCCAAATAGTTCCTATATGGTTCATGACAGAGGGAATTTGTTTGGCACTATAGCTTTTAATGCTATGCATAATGCGGCTCAGAGGCCAGCATTCTCCGTTATTCATATACAGTGGCTTCATTAAGCAATGCACATGGTCAGGCATAACAACTAAGATGAAAAGCTCATATTTCTCTCCTGAGAAAAAAGAAAAGCTTCTAAGAAAAGCTTCTGAGCATTTGGTGTCAGTCTTAGCCTCTTCCAAGTATTAAAAGTGATGAAATAGGTTGCTTCCTCTATTTCCCAATGAGGAAGCATTCTTCTAGTAAACCTTTCCTTCAAATCTAGTACTCCTGTGGGATAGCCATCTTGGCTGTCCACTCTTGCTTCTTGATTCTTATCTCAAAGAATGCCCAGCACACAAATAATCTAGCCGCAAATCAACTGCGCATCACATAGCCTACACCACGCACAGTCTGAATCAAGCGGCTCTCATTCTCGGACTCCAACTTTAGGCGCAGGTAGCGAATGTAGACTTCGATGATGTTGGAATCGCCCATGAAGTCGTAGCCCCACACTTCTTCCAGGATGCGATCGCGCGTCAGCACCTGCTTAGGATGCGAGATCAAATAGTCCAACAGGTCAAATTCTTTGGCCGTCAGCTCAATAGTGCGATCGCCCCTTTTCACCTCTCTTGTCTTCCGGCTAAGGCTAAGGTCTGCAAACAAAAACACTTCCGGGTCTTCCGGCTGATTGCGCCGCAGGTGAGCGCGCACCCGAGCGAGCAACTCTTCAATGCTAAATGGCTTGACTACATAGTCATCTGCGCCCGCATCGAGGCCAGCGACTCTATCTTCGATACCATCTTTAGCAGTGAGCAAAATCACCGGCATCATCGCCCCTGTAGCGCGCAGCCGACGACAGACTTCTACCCCGGTGAGTCCAGGCATCATCCAATCGAGCAGCACCAGATCAGGTTCATTGTCGCGAGCAGACATGAGGCCGCTGAGGCCGTCGTTCGCCACAATCACTTCGTAGCCTTCATAGCCCAGCTCTAACTGCACAAACTTAGCGAGCTTTTCCTCGTCTTCCACGATTAAAATCTTGGCGGTTCCCTCAGACATTCGGCAGCGTCTCCTTTTTATCCGATTGCGTTGGCCGCTTGGCTAGCCCGTACACGCTTTGATGATACTTTCATCCTTCCTTATAGCAGAGTGCTTCAACTTTTATGCAGCTTTTGAAGATTACCTTTTGTCACCAGCCAAGGTCTGCAAACCAAAAATCACATCGGCAGCGCCACCGTGAAGACACTCCCTTCGTTGAGCTTCGACTGCACTTTAAGCGTGCCGTTCATCCCTTCTACTAGGGTTTTGACGATAGATAAACCTAGGCCCGTGCCGCCCGTAGCCCGCGAGCGATCTTCATCGACTCGGTAAAAGGGATCAAATATTTTGGTGAGGTCAGTTAAGGGAATGCCTCGGCCCTGGTCTTTTACTTCTATATAGGCCTGCTCGCCCATGCACTTGAGGGTCACCAGAATAGCTTGGTCCTCTGCTGAATACTTAATGGCATTGTCGATTAAGTTGACTAGAACTTGCTTGAGCCGATTGCGATCGGCAAGGCCTTCTACAGGTTCTATGGTGGAATGAATGCGATCGCTCACATACTGACTAGCTTCCAACACCTCTTGCACCACCTCATGCAGCGGTTCGCGCTCGATTTGAAAGCGCATATGCCCTCCGTCAGCGCGGGCAAGATCTAGCAAATCTTGTAGCAGGCGAATGGTCCGATCAGCTTCGGAAGCAGCAATTTCTAGGCCTTCTTTTTGGGGCGCGGTGAGGTTACCGCTGCGGCGTAGCGTGCTTTGCAGATAGCCATGTACCAGCGTGAGCGGGGTGCGCAGCTCATGGGAGACATCGCTGACAAAGCGGCGCTGCTGATCCCAGGCGGCCGAGAGCCGAGAGACCATCATTTTGCAGGTTTGGGCCAGCTCTTGTACTTCGGTCGGGGCTTGGTCAAATTCGAGATTAGTATCAGCCAGGTTATCGGCGGAGATATTGCCAGCAAGGCGGTTCATTTTGCGGATGGGTCGCATGGCCCGGCCCACATAAAGAGACGTTGCGAGCGCACCCAGCCCAATAGCCAACAAGCTAGAGAGCGCCAGCGTTTTGGTAATACGTCCTAGGCTTTCACTATCCTCGGTAATGTCATCAGCGACATACAGCTGACCCACCACTTGGCCATCCACTCGCAACGGGCTAGAGCAGGTCACCAAATGGCGATTTTGTAGCTTAAACACTTCAAGGCCAGGTCTACCTTCTACTTCTCGCATTAGCTCTTTGGCGAAGCCATTGACTTGCCAAGACCCCATAGTAAGTGTGTCCGATTCGGCGAGGAGACCACCGTCTGGCTTGGCAACCCAAATGGCAATATCGGGCTGTTCGCGATAGTCAATCGCCTTCGACAGCGCTTCTTTGACCACCATCGATTCTTCATAGAGGCCCACGTCTTGTTCGAGCCGTTCGGCAATCATCAGCGCGTTATCTTTATGGCTTTCGACCAGGATTTGTCGCATGCGCACGTTGAGCCATCCCGTCAAACCGCTGATGCCCAAAATAGAAGCCAGTACAACGCCTACGGTGAGCCGGAACTGAATAGAATTGGGATCGACAACGGATTTCATGAGTGAGCGCCTAGGGAGAACGACGTAAGGAGAAAAGGTTACTATCTATACTTCTTATCCCGACAGTATCCGACCAGCCTGAGAAGACGCTGATAGTCGGCAAAAGGTTCTATGAGCCAACGGCACCTCTGGGCCTTTGCAACTTCTAATGGAAAACTCAGGCTTTGAGCGTTGAATCCTCTTTAATAGAAACTGTTAAGACAACCTATCAAGACAGCCCGCTACCCGCATAATCCAGCCTACTGTATAGCAACCGCTCACCCCGTTACTCTTTCTTCTATATAAGGTTCATGGTTCAAACTCGTCCGTCCAATTCGACTCGTCCTTCTGCTGCGACGCCGTTGTCTACCATGACAAACGCGATTACACCTTTTGAACAAAAGCTGGGTGGCCCCCTAACGAAGCAATCAATCAGCACACTGCAAATCAATCTCGGTCGTCGGTGCAATCTCTCCTGCGCTCACTGCCATGTGGAAGCGGGCCCACACCGCAGCGAAGAACTCTCTGCGACCGTTTGCGATCAGCTGCTGACGATGATCCACCGATTCGACCAAATCAAAACGGTGGACCTAACGGGGGGGGCGCCCGAGATGAACTACGGCTTTCGCCCCATTGTAGAAGCCGCTAGAGCGAAGGGAAAAGAGGTCATCGTGCGCTCTAACCTGACAATCTTCTTTGAGCCAGGTTATGAAGATTTACCTGAGTACTTCGCGCGCCATCAGCTACATGTCGTCGCGTCTTTGCCGTGCTACCTAGAGGACAATGTCGATGCGATGCGAGGCAAGGGGGTCTATGACGAGTCTATTCGGGCGATTCAACAGCTAAACGAGCTGGGCTACGGCAAAGATCCAAACTTACAGCTGGACTTGGTTTACAATCCGCCGATTCCAAAAGATGAAAATTTTTCACTAACACCGGAGCAAACAGGGCTGCAAAAGGACTACAGCGCCTACCTGATGGAGCATTTTGGCATTGTTTTCAACAATCTATTCACCATTACAAATTTGCCCATTGGTCGAACAAAGTTTCAGCTTCAGCATCGCCAGCTGCTCACGCCTTACCTCAAGTTTTTGGAGGGTCATCACAACAGCACAACAGTTGATCATTTGATGTGTCGCAATGAGCTATCGATCGACTATATGGGCAATGTGTACGACTGCGATTTTAATCAGATGGAGGCCCTCAGCGCCCGCGATAGTAAAGGCCGTGCGCTCACAGTCGCCGACTTTTTAGCGGCGGGGTCTCTCGACGTGATTGAACAGGTGGCGACGCGTCCATATTGCTATGGCTGTACGGCGGGCAGTGGCTCTAGCTGTGGGGGCGCGCTGCTGTAATGCTGCGATGGCGGTTCTGTTGTAACCGCAAATGCAACCGCGAAAAGTTTTGACCGTTTAGTTTGACAAGTTGATCATTTAATTGAGGAACACTCCGATGACTCTTTTTCAAAGACCTACCTATCGTCGCCTATTTCGGCTCTTAGCTTTCTGCTTGTTGGGCAGTTTGCTGTTGGCGGCAGCACCAGCGATGGCCCAAGAGGGGGCTAGTCAAGGTAGCGGACCTTTCGCGTTTATCGGACAAATTCAGACGGCGCTGCTCAATTTCGTCCAGTGGGTTAAAAACCTGGGGCCGATCGGGCCGATTGTGTTTATTTTGGCCTACGTTGTGATTACAGTGGCCTTCTTACCGGCGTCTGTTGTCACGCTGGGTGCTGGCTTTGCCTTTGGCTGGATTCCAGGCACCATCTATGTCTTTATTGGGGCGATGTTTGGGGCAACGGCGGCTTTCTTGATTGGTCGATTTGTTGCTCGCGATTGGATTGCGAAAAAGGTGGAGGGCAATCAGTTCTTTCAGTCTTTGGATAATGCGATCGCAGAAGAAGGCCTCAAGCTGATTTTCCTCATCCGACTCTCCCCGGCGTTTCCCTTCAACCTGCTGAACTATGCCCTAGGCCTAACTAAGGTTTCGCTCAAAAACTACGTGCTAGGCACAACTGGCATTATCCCAGGCACCATCATGTATGTGTATCTTGGTTCTTTGATTAAGAGCGTTGCCGACCTAGGTACAGACAACATGCCAGCAACCACAGAAGCCATCATTATCGACTGGGTCATCAAGGGTCTCATTCTCGTGACGGTTGTGGCGATTTCTCTCTACATTGCCAAAATCGCCCGCAAAGCGCTCAAAGAGTCTGTGCCTGAAGTGGAAGAATCTACGACTGACTTGGCATAGCCCGGCAAGTCTGGTTTGTTGCAGCGTCCAGAAAGCGTCAAATATGAGCGAAAGAAAACAATGGAAAAGGGGAAAAGGGAAAGGGGGAAAGGGAGACTATGAAAGTCAGTCGAAAATTCCTATTTCTATTCTTCTTGGCAATGCTGTGCGCCATTGTAGCCTCATTGGCCGGACGGCAAAACCTATCGCTGCTCTTCAATCGTTCGGCCCTCACGGCTTTCTTTGAGAGCGCAACTGGGCCGCGCGGGGTTCTTTGCTTTCTGTGTGCTCACATAGTCGCCAACGCAGTTGGAGTGCCTGGCACGCTGCTGGTAGCTGTGGGCGGCGCAGTATATGGCCTGCTGTGGGGGACACTATTGTCGGTAGTCGGGGCAACTTTGGGCGCGATCGCTGCTTTTTGGCTGGCTCGCTACCTGCTCTACAGCTGGTTCAAGCAGCGCTTTGCCCGCAACCCTTTTGTCACCAAAATGAATGGCATGCTGTGCGATCGCGCCCTATCTTGCGTACTCACTATTCGCTTTTCACCGATCTCTCCATTTAATGTTGTCAACTTTGCCTTTGGGCTTACACCAGTCCCCACTCGCGCCTACGCACTAGGCACACTCATTGGCATCATTCCTGGCACGCTAGCCTACACCTGGCTCGGCGTAACCGGCGCAGAAGCTCTCAACGGCGGCAGCATGATTCCACTTGTCGTTTGCTTGCTGCTCCTCACCCTCTTATCGGTATTACCCATACTGCTACAGCGCCAGTCTGTGTCATAGCGGCCTGTGCGCGACCTGTGACTCTAGCAAACCGATGCTGTACCCTCGACACGGACCTCAGCTGCGAACAGATGTATCAAAAGACACCTCTTTTCGGAAAGGCACACGACTATCAAGACGCTTTATGGCGCATTTACAAAAACTAGAACTTATCTATCTATTAAGAGCTCTGTTAAGAAAGAGAGAACGATGCACCTACCTGTGTGTCTGTAGTCGCACTTTTATACTGGCGTCGACCGATCGGCACGATCGCTCATTCGGTATCAAATAGTGTTGACAAGGCAAAGAAAAGTGAAAAAAGAATGGTAATCACTTCTCAAAGCCCAAAAATGTGCATATCCCCTCTTTCCCTTGTTTTGCCTGCCGCATCGAGCAATTTTTGAAGGCTTGCTTGCCTAGGGAAGCTGCTATTTCATCGGCGCTTTTCAACGTTCTCACAGGAAAAACATCTAAATTTAGTGCGTCAAATCACAGGTTAAAAACAAATTATTTTGTCTTAAGGTTCTAAATTAAAGACGGTCTATTCAATACGCTACACACCTTGTAAAGCAAGGAAAAATCTATCCAAAGATTAACCGTAATAGGCTTGACTTTGACGTCTTTTTAGAATCGTGCATTAGCGATTACGGACGGCTAAAGGTATCAAATTATACTCATTTTTGAAATCTTAAGGATTGATCTTGCGCATTTCTCGGTGTAATAATCATCCTGCGAAAGGATATAGGTATATCCACTGGGAAAGGTGACTTGCCAGACAGTTGAAATTCAGTGTCATCTCGATGCCGATTCCTATGATTTCTATGCTGCGTGATTCTCATCACAGCTGATAGATTTTATGCGGGTTCCATCAACTGTTCTTGAAGTATGACCTCACACATGCCTTCTTCTAGATTGCAAATATAGATTGCAAATAGATGGAAGACAAGCGTGGTCTTGGTGGTTGTTTGGAGCCCTTTGAAGTGGTCCCATGCCTCTTGCAGCACGCTTCTTAGAAAATAGCTCCGTAGGGTCATAGGTGAGTGCTTTTGTCTTTATGACATTGACTCTTTATGACATCGCCCCTTTGGGTCGTAGCTATCGAAGGAAGTGAACTAGCTAGCTTTAGCCGGTTTTGAAGAGTCTAATAGATTGGTTTTATGAAATGTTTACGAAAATAATGCTTCGCCGCATGAGCATCAGGAGGCAGTTGATTCGCTCGCTTAGGTCAGCTTGCTTCTTCTCGTTAGGTATCCTATTAAGCATTTCACTTAACACTCTGGTGCTAGCGCCCTCGATAGCCCAAACAACAGCGCCTAACTTAGTTCCTAACAATTCCAGCATTCAGTACAACTCGTTAGAGCAAGTTCCAGGCGGTGGTACTGAGCGCACAGACCAGCTTTCAAACACAGTGACCTACCCCCTTGGCGCAGTAGCTGGTGTCAACAACTTAGGGCTTGGCATTGTCAAGTCGGCCAACAAGTCAGCCGCAGAGCCTGGGGATGTTGTGATATACACCCTACTTATCAACAACGACAGCGCCGTAGATACGGTGGGCCTACAAATCACCGATACATTCCCACTGGGTGTGCAGTACGTACCAAACTCAGTGACCGCCAGTATCAACAACACGACAGTGACTTTTGATGTAGCCGCTTCTGATCGCCGTCTGCTGTTAGATAACTTCAGCCAACAGCTCTTGGCAGGAGAGTCGATGACGGTGAGATACGCCGCCACACTCAGCCCCGATGCAATCCGTGGCGATGGTATTAACCGAGCCAGTGTTGATGGCGGCCCGCCAGGCAGCGCTTCAGACCAGTTCCAGCTGACAATCCGTCCCGGCATCCTGTCCGACTGCGGCACAATTTTGGGCCGAGTTTTCGTCGACCGGAACTTTGACGGACATCAGCAAACGGGCGAGCCTGGTGTTCCCAACGCGGTTATCTATATGGAGACAGGGAACCGCATCATTACAGACCCTAACGGTCTCTTTTCTATGGCCAACGTTATCTCGGGTAACCGAGTAGGTGCATTAGACCTTAGTAGCTTGAACGGCTACACCCTTGCGCCCAACCTCTTCCGTGTAGAAGAAAACAGTCAGTCTCGTTTGGTTCGCCTTGAGCCCGGCGGTCTTGCTCGGATGAACTTTGCAGTGACCCCCACGTTTGGTGAAGGAGAATAGGAATCATGCAGTTAATCAAAGGTTTGGGCCTAAAAAGATTCGGGTTAGGGCTTCTAGCCTCCGCTTTAGGATTGTTTTTTGTAGAGCTGCCAGCTCACGCTAGCCAGCAGCAGCTAATAGAACAAACCTCAAAGACGGTGAGCAAGGCAGCTCCTGATTTAGCCGCTGCAAATTTACCTTCTGAGCAGCTGATAGACGAGCTTGTTGCTCAGCAGCCCTCAGATACGTCCTCGGATACGCCCTCGGATACGTTCTCGGATACGGTTGTTACCAGCGAGCTGGTCGAAGCACCTGTGCTTGCGTCTTCTCTGACATTACAATCGCTCTCAAATGCTGCGATCACCGCATCTGAATCAGCGCAATCTCAAGCATCTCAAAGTGAAGCAGAGCTAACGCCTCAAGTGTCCTCTCAGACCACACCTCGGTTTGCACCGCAGGCCAGGCCACAGCCAGTCGCTCAGTCTCTCGATGAAATTCTTGAAAATGAGCAAGCAGAGCAAACGATTATTGAGCCAGGCTCGCCTGTTGGCACCGAGATTCGCAACAATGAGAGAATCCAGGGCGAGGTCGAAGCTGAAATCGACGAGGTCATTCTTCGGCAGGTGCCAGACGCGCGATTGCTAGAAGATATTTACACCCTTGAGATTGCGCCTGTTTTAGACTCTCGAGTAGAGGCAGACAGACGCTCTACGGTGAAAATCGCTGGCCAAGTTAACGACGAAAACGGTGAGCTAATCAATCACGACGTGGTGGTTACTCTCACGACTAGTGCCGGTGAGTTTATTGGCGCAGACTATGACATCGACCGAGCCGGTTTTCAGGTGTTGGCTCGCTGGGGCGAGTTTGACGCTGAGCTGCGCTCGAACTTAGATGCGCAGCGTGTGCTGGTACGAGCCAGTGCAGCCAGGAAAGATCTGCTGGCTGAAACACCCATGCCGCTAGATACGGACTTGGTAACGGGTGCGAGAGAAATTGAAGGCTACACAGATGTGAACTTCATCACACCGCTTCGCCCTTCACTGGTTACTGGCGTCGTCGATTTGCGCTTTGGTAATGCCTCCACAAATATGTGGGGCAGCTTCAGCGATTTCCTGCGACCTGAAGACATTGGCGATACCGAGTTCAGCGGCGGCGGTTCTATTTTTGCCACAGGTGCGATTGGTGACTGGCTCTTTACCGGTGCCTACAACAGCCGTCGCAATTTGAACGAGCGCTGCGATGGCGGCACGCGTCTCTACCAAAACACCCAGGAGCAGTTTTGCACCTATGAGATTTACGGCGATAGCTCAACCAACGACTATCTCACCCCCTCTCAAGACAGCGTTTACCTGCGCTTGCAGCAAGACGCGGCCGTACTAGACGCGGATCCTAACTACTTCATGTGGGGCGACTACAGCACAGACGAGTTCTCTCGCTCTTCTCAGCTGTTTAGCGCGACCAGCCGCCAGCTGCACGGCTTCATTGGTAACTACACGCTAGCGGGCGGCGAAGACAGCGGTCTTCAGCTCACCGCAATGTATGCCAACAACATTCGCCCATTCAAGCGAGACACCATCGTGCCTGACGGCACCAGCGGCTACTATTTTCTCTCGGAGAGCGAGGTCCTACCTGGCAGTGAGGAAGTCTTCATCGAAGTAGAAGAGCTAAACCGCCCAGGTACGGTCGTTGAGCGCATTCCGCTAGCGCGTAGAACAGACTATCGAATCGACTATAATCGCGGCGCGATTCTGTTCAATCAGCCGGTGTCGATTACCGATGCCAACCCTTTCGGTGCCACACTGGTTCGCCGAATTGTTGTAGCTTACCAGCGAGAAGGGGAAGAGAGCGGCGGCAACCTATACGGCGGTCGCTTACAGTACAACTTCTCCTACGATATCGACTCGCCTAGCTGGATCGGCGCTTCTGTTGTTACCGAAACTGACAATCTGCGAGACTTTACGCTGTACGGCGTAGATGCGTTGTTTTCGCTAGGGGACACCGGTCAGATTGTGGCTGAGTATGCCAACTCTTCGCTCAGTGATGGTATCGACCGGGACGGTGACTTTGACGGTGACGGCTCTGCCTACCGAATAGAAGCTAGAAGCGACTTTACAGATAATCTGTTTGGTCGCGCTTACTGGCGCAGCGCAGACGAGGGTTTCTCGAATACAGCAACCACCAGCTTTAGACCAGGACAAACTCGCTACGGTGCGGAAATCTCGGCGCTTGTTTCTGAAAGTACGCTGCTGGAGTTCCAGTACGACCGCG
This sequence comes from Phormidesmis sp., assembly GCA_050042985.1. Classification (GTDB taxonomy): domain Bacteria; phylum Cyanobacteriota; class Cyanobacteriia; order Phormidesmidales; family Phormidesmidaceae; genus Phormidesmis. Next base: position 12,953 of record JBHJIY010000177.1, read on the forward strand.
AAGAAAACCGGGGCAATGTGCCGGTTACTGTATTCGATCAGTCTCGTTTGTTCGGTTCTTTGAATCCTGAGTTTGTAGAGCCGGTGAATTCTGGCTTTTTCTCTCAGCAGACGGCAGATGTCGATGATTCGCTGACGACGCTGCGGGCCGGATTGCAGCAGCAGTTTGGCAGCACCACGTTTGATTTGGGGTATGTGTACCGCGATCGCAGCAACGATCTGCCGGGCGGCCTAGACTTTAGCAGTCAGCAAATCGTCTCTGGCCTCACCCTGCCACTGGCGAGAAACCTCTCGTTCCGCGCCCAAAACGAGTTCAACATCGGCAACGATGACGACCCGCTTTATCCTGGACGGACAGTTTTGGGCCTCGACTGGCAGGTGCTGCCCGAGATTACCGTTCGCCTAGCGCAGCAATTCTTTGAAGAAAGTGACGTCACCCCCGACTCCATCACTTCTTTGGATACCCTGCTTGACTACGACCTGTCGGACAATACGCAGCTTACTGGCCGCTACTCGGTACTCGGTGGCTACAGCGGCATTACCGGTCAGGGCGCGGTGGGCTTAAACCATCGACTGAATATTTCACCAGGGCTAAACGTTGATCTTGGCTACGAGAGAATCGTCGGTCAAGGTTTAGGAAACGTGCTCACGGGTGGCCGGGTAGCTGAATCGTTCGCGATTGGCCAGTCGGCGGCGGCGCTCGGTATTTTGCCGGGCAGCAGCTATTCGGTTGGCGTGGAGTATTTAGATAATCCTTCCTTCCAAGCGAGTGCTCGCGCCGAGTATAGAGACAATGATGGCGGCGATGACAACACCGTTTTGACAGCTTCGCTAGCGGGTAAGCTATCGCGATCGCTCACGGCCCTAGGTCGCTACGAATATGCCAACTACGCCAATCAAGAGCTGACTGGCCGATTCGATGATACCAGCGCATTCAAGCTGGGGTTGGCCTATCGCAATCCCGATAGCGACACCTTCAACGGACTGCTGAGCTACGAATACGCGACCAATCCAGATATCAGTGCCAACAGCCTCGACTCCAGCGGCATCAATGAGCACACGCTCTCCGCAGAAGGCATTTACGCGCCGAACTACCGCTGGGAGTTCTACGGCAAGTACGCCTTGCGTAATACCAACGCGGACCTCTCTTCTCTTGGCACGGGCCTGGGCGATCTTTCAAACACGATTCACCTCGCGCAAATGAGAGCAGCCTACCGCTTTGCCTATCGCTGGGATGTGGTTGGCGAAGCGCGCTACATCACATCGCCGACGACCGACTACTCTGAAACCGGTCTGGCGCTAGAAACCGGCTACTACGTCACGCCCGATTTGCGGCTTGGGGTAGGGTACAGCTTTGGTTCTGCCGATGACCGCAGCTTCCAGGGCAACTACCGCGACGACGGCGGTTTCTATGTTGCGGCCACCTTCAAAGTCAACGAACTGTTCAACGGCTTTGGCTTGCAGGATATTGCACCCGCGCAGCAAACAGAGGCGCTAATTGCACCGGAAGATGCGATCGCAGTAGACGGCAACTGCCCTGACGGCGTTGACCCAGAAGCAGGGGGCGTAGACCCTTGTGAAAATCGGGTCTTTGAAACGCCAACGGCCGCTGAGTCAGCGACGCCTGTGGTTCCTTCTATTCCTATGAACCCTGTGATCGTTCCAGAAACTAGCGAGCCAGAGTTTAGTACACCAGCAGAACCTATCCGAGGACTGTGGTAAATGAGCGTTCATAAGTGTGAGGAGGTGAGGAGCAAATCAATGAATAAAAGCGTAAACAGACCCGTTACTGATAACTCCGTCATGGCAACCCCAAAAGATGGCAATGCCCCTCAAAATGAGGAGCGCAGCAAGTTTTCCACGATGTTGGCCCGCTCGCTTTCTTTGGCGGCAGGAGCCATTTTGGGGGGCGGTGGAAGTGTTGTACTACCGGTTCTCGCTCAAGACGGGGTAGACATTCCAGTGCCGAGCTCGGCGGCTGAATCCGGTGTGCCGCCTGTGGTGTATGTCACTGTCAATAGTGATTTGGATGGTCCGGTCACCCCTGACCAATCGTTGACGTTGCGTGAGGCGATTGAAGTCGTCAATGGAACGCTGCCACTGAGTGCGCTCAGTCAAGCAGAAGCCGCTTTGGTATCGCCGGGAGGAGCGCCTCAAATCGGGTTTAACCTCGTCGGGGATACGCGCATTGAGCTGATGGAAGTGCTCCCAGCAATTACGGCTAACGGCCTAATTATCGACGGGACCAGTCAGTCAGGCTACGGCGCAAGCTCCGATGAGCCCGCAATTGTGCCGGTTCCTGTGCCCGCGATTTCTCTAACGCCAGCAGCGAGCACAGAAGTGTTTCGCGGCCTGACGATCAGCGCTAACGACGTCACGGTACGGGGCCTAAGCCTTTACGGCTTTTCTTCAGAGCATCGACGAACGGCCTCTACGCCGCCCGCCGATATCTTTATTACTCACGTAGCGCCACCGCTCGGATCTGACGAAGTCAACGCGTTTCGCGGCCCCGACTCGCCCTCTGCCAATACCCTACGGTTGGTACCAGATGAGTACGACAAGGCACCGACAGGTGTAGTCATTGAAGACAACTGGCTAGGCGTTTCTCCCTCTGGGCTGATTCCAGCACCTGAGGAAATGTCTGCTTTTGGTGTGTCTGTATTCAACGGTATAGACACTGTGGTGCAGCGCAACCGGATTGCCTATCACGAAAGTAGCGGCATTATCACCGGCAACCTAGCGCAGGGGTTGATAGTCACCGAGAATACGCTGATTGGCAACGGCTTACGCGGTTTACCAGCAGCGCTGTACATGAGCGGCAATATCGACGGCTCAGAAATATACGGCAATTTGGTCTGTGCCAACGACGGTAGCGGCGTTCAGATGTTTAAGCCTGAGGGTTCTGCCAGTATATTTAGCAACGATATCCGCTTCAACGGCAGGCGTTTTCGCTCTCCGGCAATTGGACTAATGGGTGATGGTCACGATGTCACCGATAACTATGTGGCGTTTCAGCCCGGTCCGGGCGTGTCTGTGGTGGCGTATCCCAACAGCGATCAAAACATGGTGCGTGGCAACTTTTTCCGTCAGGTCGACGGTCTGAGCGTGGACCTGGGCTATCACTATGAAACGCGGGTTTCCGACTATCAGTTTAACGATGGGCCAAATCCACCGCGAAACTCTCGTCAGCGTAGGCGTGATTCGGCAAACGATGCGATTAACGCACCTGAGTTTGACGAGTACGTGTTTGCGACTAGCGGCAATACAGTGACCGTGACGGGCCGGGCCGATCCTGGCTCAGAAGTAGATATCTATACCGTGTCGACTAAGCCAAACCGTCACTACGGGAACCTGGGTAACTTGCTGGCCACGGTGCCAGTCGATGATGACGGTAACTTCAGCGCGACTTTGGATGTGACTGAGCTGACAAGTGCTGAGCCTAACGCGCCTGAAAATAGCGGTATTGCAGCGGTGAAGCAGGCTTCAGGTAGAACCGTGATGGTCGGGTCGGAAGTGAGTGCGATCGCGACTGATGCCCGCTATGGCACTTCCGAACCTTCACCCGTAGCGGCCATCGGCATTGAGCCACCGTTTGTGCCGGGTGTACCGTTCGACCCCACTGGTGATCCTTACGTGCCTGTATGCCAAGATCCACCGCTACCGGCAGAAGTTGTCATCCTTCCGCCTGAGGAAGCCATTTCTCTGCGGATTCCGCTCAACATTCACTTTGCACTCGCCCGCTCTTTTATCAGCGCCGAAAGTGCAACCATCCTCGATGAAATTGCAAGCGCAATGGCTGAGTATCCATCGCTGAGCGTAGAGCTTCAGGGTCATACAGATCCTCGAGCGAGCGATGCGTACAACCAGGCACTGAGTGAACGGCGAGCGCTCTCGGCCAGGGACTACCTGCTACAGCGAGGGATTGCGCCAGAGCGGATGCGGATTCGCGCCTTTGGTGAAACGCAGCTGATTTCAAATACGCCAGATGTTGTCGACTATGCGCGCGATCGCCGAGTGGAGTTTATCTTCTCTGACACGCGTGGATTGGACATTGTCTTTGAGCGTCAAGAGTCTGACCTACAAATTGAATAGTGTTTGATCTCGCCAACGGTCTGGTTTACCTGCCTAAAGAGGCGGTTCGACGGGCCAGGTGGGTGTTTTAAGTCTTCCTCTAAGCCTTTTCTCCAGTCTTTCTTTTAACAAACCAGCTTTTGTTGCCTCCCATGTATCAGCCCACCCGACGCCTGATTGATTCTCTTACTGTTCCTATGGCTGCCACTCGAAGATCCATAAGGCTGCGACGCCTAGCGGCCACCAGCGCATTTGCTTTGCTTTCGCTAGCCACCTACGAAGCACCCCCCGCTCAAGCGCAGGAAACTCAAAACCAGCTTTGCTACGCGATCGCCGACAACAACCCAGCTAGTGGGGGCCAAGGGGGCGGCACCATTTTTCAAGACACCCTGGCTTCTGTTGATTTGGATACGGGCGCGGTAGCTGCGATCGCCGATATCACCCGATTAGACGGCGGTGGCGCCATTACCGATATCGAAGCGCTGACCTCCCGCCCTGACTCCGACTTCTTAATTGCGGCCAACGCCAACGAGCTAGGCCGGGTTAACCCGGCCACTGGCACCTTCGAGTCTCTGGGCTTTATTGATGGCTACACCGACTTCGACGCGATTGTAATCGACCGCAGAGGTGACCAAGACCGGCTGCTGGCTGTTTCCAAGCGCAGACCCAACAATCCACAAAATGAAGTGGTGGAAGTGATCCTCGAACTCGACGATGAAGATAACGCAATTGGCATCGCGTCCCAGAGAACGCTCTCCGTCGTGAGCAACTTCCCCACAGACACCAACAGCATTGACGGCATCGCCCTCTCCGAAACAGGCAGCAGAGACGAAGTCATCGCCATTGCTAACGGTGGACCCAACACAGCTCAGCGCCTGGTTGGATTCAATGTCAACTCAGGCGTCCTAGAAGACAGAGGGCCGTTTCTCACAAGCGGCGGTGACTCTATTTCGGATGTAGAAGATCTGTCCTTTGACCTGCGCGGTCGGCTATTTGCGACCACAGGCAGCAGCACCAATCTGGAAACCACCGAAACTGGATATGTCTACAACAACCCCGGCAACGGTTCTTTGTCGAATGCACTGCTCGAAATCGACTTACCCCCTTCAGGTGCCATTGACTTTGAGGCCTCTGCTTGCCTGCGTGAGCCAGACGACCCGACGGGCGAACCGCTACTCGTTAAGCGCATCACAGCCGTCACCAGAAACGGGGAAGAAACGCGGTTTGATGAATTTGTCAACCAGCAGGGCACCCAAACAGACAACCAAATGAGAACTGCGACCGATCAGGCCTTTCCACTAGGAATTGTTGAAGCGCCTAACGCGCTTCAGGCAGGAGATGAGGTGGAGTACACCATCTATCTGTTCAATCCCACTGAAGAAATCACCTTCAGAAACGTCATCTTGTGCGACCCGATTCGTCGTCCTAGCGTGCTTCAGAGCGACAGCATTCAGTTCTCTGAGCCGACAGACGATTTGACAACGCTGGACTTTGAGGACACCGACGGCTTTGACCGGGCACCGCTAGCAGTCGCTGACGATGCCTGCACAGCCGCACTCGACGGTGGTACTCAATTCTTAGCGGGCCCTCCAGGCCCCACCGGCCCAAATGGAACGGGGGGTGGCGTCGTCACCGATGGGTTTAACATTGGCCCTGGTGAAATTTCTGCTACTCGCTTCATTGTTGAAGTCGGTGCCTTACAGGATGGTGAAACGCTAGATGACGACGAGTAAGACAATTAATTCAGACCAAAGAATCTGAATCCCCAACCCCTTCGCCCCCCCGCCACTCTAGGTTCCCCTTGTTGAGCGGAACCGCAAGGGAGGGGTTCTTGCCTCAAAATCACGACATACAAAAGGAAATCGCGACCTCAGTTGAGAGGTCGCGATTTCTTTATGAGCAAGCGAGTGGGAAGCGCGACCAACGGGGTGAGGGGAGGTGACATCCAGGGCGGATAGCGAGGGATTGCGGTATAAACCTATGGCAAAGAAAAGAAATTATAAATTTCACGTAAAGTTGTTAAGATGCTGAGGCTTTGTGACATTTGTCACTTATTAGACCAGTGTTGAGCTGATATATCTCAGTAGTATCAACAGATCTGAGGTCAAAATGGTTATGAATGGCACCCGTATTTTCTTTAGAAAAAACGTTGAATATAGTCATTCTTAGACATTCGCAGTAGTATTACAGGGGTGTTTGTGTAAGGTTTCGTTAAAGATTTTTAGGATTGCTTTCGTTTTACGTAAGCATCAGGAGTTGTACTTACCATGCCAGCCATATTTCCTTTATTCGCGATCTTAGTCGTCTTCGTTTTCATCAGCCTGCACGCCTCCGCAAACCAGAAGCCTAAGCGTAGACGCTCATCAGACTTTCGGCGGTCTTCCGGTGGAGACTACGGTCGCTCATCCGGCAAAGATTACGCCCGTGGCAGTGGCAGAAACAGCCGACGAGACAGTAGTGAGCGTAGTGCCTATGGCAAACGGGACAGTCGCGGGTCTTCTCGCGACCGCTACTAAGCCTATCCCAGCGTAGAAATCCACAAATAAGAAGGGGCAGATTTACACCTTGGTAAATCTGCCCCTTCTTATTTATTCGTTGTAGACATAAGAGGTTGTGTAAAAGTTTTCTGAATCTCTACTAACCAACCAAATCGGCCCTATCGAATCGCTGATTTGAGGCGCTTACAAAAGTCTTCAATGGCAGCCAACCCTGCTTCCGGCGTCCCAGCGGCTAGCCGTTTCACAATCGCACTACCCACAATTACGCCATCCGCGCCCCAATCTTTAAGCTGCTTTGCCTGAGCCGGTTCCGATACCCCAAACCCAACGCCAACCGGTTTATCGGTCGCCTTGTGGATATCAGTCAGCAGCCCTTCTACACGAGTGGCAATCTCCTGACGAACGCCAGTTACCCCAGTGACGCTAACGAGGTAAACAAAACCTTGAGAGCGCTGCGCGATCGCCTGAATGCGTTCATCCGGCGAAGTCGGTGCCACCAGCAAGATCACCTCAATCCCTACCTTAGTTGCCGCATCCAGCAGCGTATCCATCTCTTCGAGCGGCAAATCCGGCACCAGCAGGCCCCTTGCCCCCGCCACGTAGATATCCTTCAAAAAGGTCTCAATCCCTCGATTCAGAATGGGGTTGTAGTAAGTAAAGAGAATCAACGGTGCCGACAGCTTGGGCGTAACCTCAGCTACCAGCTGAATCACTTTTTCCAAGGTGACATCTCGTTTTAGCGCTCTGGTCGCAGCCGCCTGAATCGTCGGCCCATCAGCCAAAGGGTCCGAGTAGGGGACGCCCAGCTCTATAATGTCCGCGCCGTTTTGGTCTAGCACCTGCAGGGCCTGCGCGGTCGTCGCGAGGTCAGGATCGCCTGCGGTGATGAAGGGAATCAGGGCGCACTCATTGCGATCGCGAAGTTCATCAAATCGCGCTTTAACAGATATCATTTGTTTCTTCGTAACGGCTTTCTTCGTAACGGCTTCTTCGTAACACTCGTTTTTTAAGCGCGGCTAAGCGCCTTTAGCTAAGCATCTTTATTTGTCTGCGCTAGGCGCTCCTGCTCCACCTCAGTCTGCAGCTGAGCAATCTCCTCTGGGCTCATCTCTTCCAGGCGCTTTTGCAGCACCGCATCTTCGTAGTCTTCTAGCTGCTGGTAGTAGGTCATGTTTTTACCCAGCGCTCTGGCAAGATAGGTTGCCGTCCAGCCCAACAGGCCAGCAACAAAGATTACCTGACTCCAAATCCCTGCCGACAGACCATCTAGTCCGGCAATGCTAAAAGCGAGATAAATCAGTCCACCTGCGACAAAGGTGCCAACACCAATGCCGATAACATCCATTCGTCTCATAGGTTCTTCTGGGTGGCCCTATACTTCACGACGCTGAGGGCGGAAGTTAAGGAACGGGCTCAGTACCAGGCAGCCAGGGAAAAAGACCAGTATCAATCCGTACAGAAAAAGCCGCTCTACAGAGCCTGCCGAGGTCTGCCTTGCCTTGAGATAAAACATCAGCGCCGCCGGAACGACTACCAAATAGGCCACTGCCAGAGCGCCATATAGACCAATCGCTAGGAGTGTAGAGGTTTCGAGAGCGGGAAATGTCATCTTTGAGGTCTTATCCTTGAAGCGCCACGACTTTTAATAGCCACTATATAGTTAGCCGCTACAGGCTCAACAGCCAATATATATAGTAGATCGCTAACTGCGCTTCAAACGGATCTTTTTGAGGGGTCGCTTTTTGAACCGTCCCATTTTTCTGACGAGATCTGCTAAAAGTGGTTGCATCCAAGCACGCTTGGTGGTGGAATAGACATCTGTTCGTTAGCGCTAGCAGCTAGCGACAAACCCCAAGAAAAACAGCAAGGGGGCGTGGCGGAATGGTAGACGCTGCGGATTTAAAATCCGTTGACTGTAAAAGTCGTGAGGGTTCAAGTCCCTCCGCCCCCATATTTGTTTGCTTTATTTGTTGGCCATAGTTATTGTCCTCATACGGGTCACAATCGGCTGTATATCAAGATAACTGCAAATAAAAACCGCAAAATAGAATTTTCACAGCAAGCACGGGCAGTCTAGAGGTAATCTAAGTTGCCTTTGTATTGCGATGGTTGTAGACAGGACGTCCAAGAACTCAGATCAAAATTCGGGCCTTGACCAGCGCGACCGCGAGAAACCTCTAGAATTTCATCTGGCTCAGCAGCAAATCTATGACGATTTGCTCGATTCGGTCAGGCATGCGCCGCCAGTAGAAGCGCTAGCCGACTTCGAGGCACTTTTTTTTGGCAGCAGCAGTTCGCAAGATGCGGACGTATCGCCATTTCTGTACCGCATCCTGTTTGCAGACGATGAGCAGGAATTTTGCAACACCTTAAAACGCGCCTGCTACATCCTGGTAAATAACTGGGATTTGGGCAGAGAGGGCAACATGGTACACGCCCTGCTGTCGCTCTTCACTCAGCCATCACTCAAGAAATCGACCTTTTCACCCAGTCTCAAACGCCTGCGTCAGTGGCTGCTGAACTTTGCTGAGAGCAAAGATTTTGAAGACCTTCAGCTGTTTGCTAATCAGCGAGTCAGCCTCAATCAATCTGGCAGCTGGAGCAATCGCTATGTTACCTACCAGCTGATCGCGCAGTATGTTGACGAATCCAACTCACTAGAGCAGCGTGAGGCCGCTCGTGGCTTGTCGCGTCGGCTCAAAAACAAGTTTAAGCACGACTTGGCGATGTATACAGCCTTTTCCCAAAACTCTTCTCGGCTAGAGCATAAATATCTAAATCCGACGGTCTTGGGTGATGAGGTGCTACGACTCATTAAGGCCATCTTGGTGCGACGCGGACAGTACAGCTATCGCAACGTAGCGCGCATTTTTCAGCAGCAGACATTTGATACACCTTACGCCAGCTACAAAGAAAGCCTGCTGGAGTACCTTTGCTTTTCTATTTCGCATCCCGCTTTTGTCGTCGCGGTAGAAACGCATCTCGGCGAGCAGCTGCCTCAGCTATATGCCAACCAAAACAGCGAGCCGGTTGATCCGTCGTTAAGCTTGCGCACCTGCAATCGCCTAATTGATATTTTGACCACTGAGGATGAGCAGCATCCGTCTAAGCTGTTTGTTCGGCTACTGGCTCAGGGCAACCCGCTCAATGTGGTGGTGCTACTGCTGAAAATCGTATTGGTTTCTCCAAATTCACAGCTGTATTTGGAAGCGCGGCTGGCCAATTTGATTGGCTATTACAAGCAGTTTATGGAAGCTGAATGCCAGGGCATCGTTCAGTTTTTAGAAATCTGCAACGTCACGTTCGCGATCTACAGCGACAATGTAGAGTACAACCTGGTGAAGGTAGCCCCTCGGGTAACGGGCGGAGACTCTACGGCGATTCAAGGCGACGCCGAGAATTTAGACGATTTTCGGATTTTTTCGCGTAGCTTTAGAGCCGCGCAAAAGCGAGCAAAGATAGAGTGGGAAAAGCGGCAGGCAACATAGCTTTTCGATGGCTATTTCAATGACTATTTCAATAGCTATTTCAGTTCGGCGGCGGCTTGCATGGCAGCTTGGTGGACTTGTTTCCAAGGGATGTTGTGCGATCGCGCCACATCAGCACAGTTTTCATACTCAGGCTGCACGTTCAGCACAGGTCCATCTGCCTGAGCACGCGCCACTTTTATCGGGATTTCACCATATCTCGTAGAGACGTTAACCATCTCACGGGCCAGTACCGTTCTTGTCTGCTCGGTTCGGCGAATGCCAAGTGTGGTGCTCTCACGAAAAATAAGCGCTTCGCATTTGCTGGCAATCGACTCGTCGCAGAGAACGGTTAGCAGGGTGCCAAGGCGGTTTTTTTTCATTGCGATCGCCTGCGTATACACATCCAGTGCGCCGATGTCGAAAAGCTGCTCGAAGAGGTAGCCGATTACCTGGGGAGAGGCATCGTCGATTTGGGTTTGGAGCTGGGTGACGGTTTCTGGAGATGAGGGGGTGAGGGGGTGAGGGGGTGGCGGTTTCTGGAGATGAGAGGGTGAAGGGGAGTGAGGATGAGCAGCATCCGTCTAAGCTTTTTGTTCGGCTTCTGGCTCA
>JBHJIY010000178.1:0-38731 GCA_050042985.1 Phormidesmis sp.
TTCGGCGGCCATGCGTTCTGCAATGTTGCGCTCGCTGGTGATGTACCGCTCATAGGACGTTTGCTCTAGCATGAAGCTGAGCGCGCTTAGGGACGCAATCACGCCAAATAGCGAGCCAATAAAGCGTCTTTGTTTACTGCGATTAAGCTGAGAGCTGGCTATTACAAAGTCGGATTCTATCTGGTTTAGCCAGTTGCGCGGTGAGCTGAGGACTTCTTTAAGCAGACCCAGGCGAGGGTTGTCATTCCACAGGAGTCCTTTGGCTTGTTTGGTCTGTTTGTTAGCGTTTAGGTAACATTGCTGATGCCATTCTTTGGCCGCAGGTGAGAGTCTTCTTTGGAGTGCGATCGCCTCTTGTTCTTCATTTTTCCAGCGGAGGAGTTTGTCCCATCCGCGTACAAGTGCGTCGTGAGCGGGTTCTACGTAGGCTTCGCTATCACCTTCTTGCCCCCTCACAATTAGCCTAGCCGCGACCAGTCTTTGCAGTAGCGTCTGTACTCGCGCATTCTTCTTGTTATCTCCAGACACCAGGTTATCTTTATACACCAGCTCAGAGAGCGGCACTCGCCGCCGGGCTAGCTCACCGCCCTCAACCGCTACCATGCGTAGCATGACATGCCGAATGGTTTGGGCGTAGGATTTATCTTCTGCGACCAGTTCAGCGTATTCTTGATTGGCCCGTTGCGTTAGGGAGCCAGCGACACCGCCCAAGGCTCGATAGTCTTCTTCTGTGAGGGCTCGGTTGTCGCTGCGGCGCTCTAGGTAGCGCAGGTACATTTCGCTGAGGGTAAATGAGAGGAGTGGTAGGGCTCCTGGCGTTTGGGCAACATCTTCGATCAGCTGATCGACCAGGCTCGCCGGTTCAAAGTACAAGACTCTGGCCGCTGCCGGTCGCTCAATGGCGGCTCGTAGCTGAGCTTGACCCATCGGTGAAATAACAAACCGAGCGTTCATCCATTCTTCTTGCAGCGCCTCGTCTTGAAACTGGGCTTCAAAATCTAGGCGAAGTGTAGCGACTATCCACAGACATTCCCAGTGAGTGGCCATGGTCTGTTTGAGGATCTTTTGAAACTGATCGGAAGCTTGGAGTGACGCTGATTGAGTGATCAGTTCCTCTGTTTGATCGATGATGAGTAGCAGCTTTTTGTGTGGATTAGCGGTATGCCATTTTGTGAGGAGAGTGGAGAGTGCCTGCTTATCTTTAGCCAATCTCTGCGTGAGTCCAATTCTTTCGCTTTCTGTGACAATTTCACTAAAAGATCTGGCTAGGGCTACGAGCGGCTGTGTCCCTGGCCGAATGACAGGCAGCACCTGAAAATTTCCTTGTTCTTTGACCCTGGGCAATAGTCCTGCTTTTACCAGGCTAGACTTTCCAGTACCTGAAGCCCCGAGTATAACTGTGAGTGGATGAGGTGTTTCTAGTCTTTCCAAAAGCTGTTCTATTTCCTGTTCTCTACCAAAGAATAGATCGCTATTTTCTGGCTCGAAAGATTCTAAGCCTCGGTAGGGATTATTTTCTCTATTCAGTTCGGGGGCGGGCGGTAGGTTAAGCGTGTGGCCAGGGGTCAAAAAAATGAACTCCCCTTTGTCGTGATTTCGCAGTGGGCATAGCTCTGGTGTTTGGCGTTTGTGCTGACCTTCTGTAAGCACTTCTACGCTGTCGCGCAGATATAGATTGAGTTCTGTTGCGGTAATGACACCGTCACCTGCGGGCTGACCGTTTTGTGCAGGTGGGAAGGCGTCGGCTTCCCCTTGTAGTGCGCTTAATAATGCGTCTGCAAAGGGAGAGTGATGGCCTTTTAGTTCACCTCTGTCGCTATCGAGGGAGAGGATGTCCATCGCTTTTTGGTCGTAGGAGGCGGAGGTGATGACTTGCCAGGCGGGGTCTTGGCGGAAGCGGGCGTAGCGCTCTTGGTGGATGACTTGGGGGGTGAAGTTGATGTCGCGCGTGCTAGACCAGCGGAAGGCCCCGGCAAAGCAGCAGTCGAAGATAGCGAGAAAGTGGCGACAGCTTAGGGCGGTGAGGGCGTCGTGCAGGTTCGTCATCGGCAGATAGCTCTGCGTCTCTCCAGGGATGGCGTCTTGAGGAATGAGATAGCCTGCGGGGCCATCGTCTCCGTCTTGGGCGATGCCGTGACCGGCGAAGTACAGGAGAAGTCGGCTGTCGGGGAGCGTTAGGTTCGGTAGTTTGCTTTGAATGAGGGCTTGGAGCGTTTTTAGGTTTGCCTGTTCGTTGAGCAGCGTGATGACTTCGTAGCCGTTGTCTTGCTGGAGGGTGTTGGCGATCGCATCGGCATCGGCAACGGCTGTGCGTAGAGGGGCAATACCGTTAATGTATTGATCAACGCCAATGACAACGGCCAGGCTACGGGAGAATTCTAAGGTGTTCATTGTTTCTTATGGTTTGGATGCATAGGCCGCACGAAGGTGAAGGCGGTTTGGGTGGTGGCCCAGTCGGTGTAGATTTGCGTCTGCTGGACTAATCGAATGGCTCGGGTGGTTTGTTGTTCTACTTCTCTGTTGGTGATTCTGGCCATGAGCCGATTTAGGCCTTTAGTGTTGCCTAGGTCACGACTGCCGATGGTCGTCATGGGTTGACCGAGTGCCTGGAGTGTTATCAGCGAAGGGTCGAATTCTTCGGTGCAGGCGATGAGCTTTAGCAGGTCTTGCGCTTCTGTGATGCCTTGTTCCCACAGTGCATCGGTGACTTCACCGCTGAGGGCTGCGCCGTTAGCAAACCAAAGCTCTTGCCCTGGCAGCAGTCGCATCAGACTGTTCACCCCATCGGGCTTGATGACGTCTACTTTGTACTGTTGGTTGAGATAGAGGAGGGCACAGTTGAGGGTTTTGTGGCGGTTGTTGCTGAGCTTGATGCGGAATAGGGGCTGGTGCCAGGTGTGATGACGATCGCTGTAGGTATAACTGAGGCGAATACAAGGGTCAGTGATTTCTGTTGCAGCTTTGTGACTGGGCTCTGTGCCGGTATAAATTTTGAGGCCTATGGCTCCTTGAATTTGGCTGCCGGGTGGGCCGGTAAGGTCTGCGATCGCTTTCCACCGCGCTATATGCTCCAAATTTTGAACCGTTTTGCTGATACGGCTTTCTCCGCTAGTCGCAGTCACTAAGGGACGATCATCCGTGACGCTGGTAATTTGATAGCGTTGCTCGGTTGCGATAATTTTGAGATCAGCACCTGCTAGCTGATCGACAGACTGTACATATAAAGAGGGTTGCTCGTTTGGTGCAGTGGTTGCGATCGCCTGTTTTAGCGCCTCCGCATCAGACTCGTTACCGTCTACAAATACTTGCAGCGGTGGCAGCGGTGATGACATCACAACCGCCTTGTAGGTTTCTGCGATATCGAGTGGTTCGTCAATTTCTATTTTGCTCAGCTGCGGCAGTACCTGTGTAATGCCCGCTTGCGTAATTGCGGCTGAGGTTTCTGGGCGCTGTTTTGGTGTTGTGGCTTCAAGTGTGGTTTCAAGGGGGAAGATTTCGAGTAGGGTCGTTTCTTCGGCTGTGGGGCCTTGTAGCCCATGGATGGCTCCGCCGTCTACAATCCAGCCGTGATCGGGATGGTGGCTAAGGGTGAAGTAAGGGGTGGTGGGTGCGATCGCGCCTCCTAAAAACAGCTGCTCTAAATCTTCCGCATGGGTTGCATCTAGCTGTGGCGATTGCGCAGGCGTATTGCTGTGAATCAGGGCGCTCGTTCGCTTGAACAAATCGCGATAGCTCAGTCGGCCACTGGATTTAGTCAGCGAGGCTTGAAGAAAATAGGAGAATGCCCCCCGAGGCTGACCGCTGCCTAAGTATTCTTTTGCTTCCTCAATATTTTGGCAAGCGGCTAGCACGACATGACGTCCTGCCGGTAGCTGCATACCGGCAGGCGAGAGACTTCTCGTCCCTGACGTGTTGGCTTGTTGATCTTTAGTTTGTTTCTCTATGGCGTTAGCCTCTTCGACTGTCAGTAAAAAACTCTCTAGCGGCCGCTCTCTAAAGTCGGGCTCTGCTCTGCGTGTGCCAACGATTGTGCGGGTTCCCGAGCCAGAATGGCAACAGTCTAAAACAACGGTAATGTGAGGTTGACTGCGAGCAATTTCGCTAATGAGCTGAGCGAGTTCTTTATCCGCCAAATCCCAATGATCCCGGTCGATCCGGCTGTCATAGCAGACCAATGTTTCCATCATTCGGCTCGGTGAAACCGGCCAAAAGGCCTCTGGCGCTGATGCCTGCGCACCATGGCCCGCATAGTAAACCAAAACAACATCGTCGCTTTTTGCCTGCGATAAGTGCTGACGAAAGCCGTCAATGATGTTCTGCCGAGTGGCCTGTGCATCTAGCAATGTTTGCATTTGCAGATGGAAGTCGTCGGTAGATAGGCGACCTTCCAGGTAGGCTTGCATTCCTAGGATGTCGTTAACGCATCCTTTGAGATGTGGAACGTGGGAGCGTGGGTGGTATTGGTTGATGCCGACCAGGAGTGCGTAAAGGTTTCGAGACATGGCCTTAGAAGAATGAGAGGGCGTAATAAAGATGCAAGAGGACGTTAGGCGGCAATCACTTCTGATAGTTTTGCTAGGGTTGCTTTCCCTGCAATCCCATCTACTGCTAGGCCCTGTTGTTCTTGAAACTGTTTTACGGCGGCTTCGGTGCCTTTTCCAAAGATTCCGTCCGCGTCTACTTGGATTCCGGCAGTGGCTATGTCGTTTTGCAGTTTTTTTACCGTTTCTCCTTTTATGTAAGGAGACATGAGGTGTAGCGTTTCGCTCTGCGCTTCAGAGGTATAGCTAGGTGCGGCAGCTACATTAGGGCCGAGCTGAAAGCGTACGTGCAAGTGGTCGTCGTGGCCTGAGTGCCACTGTACGCCCTTAATCTGTGGGTCGTTGAACAAAATAACGCGGGGTGCGAGGACGGGATTATTTTCAACAAAGTCAACGAAGGCTTGGGTGAGTTTTTGAGAATAGTTACCGGCTTGCCAGTTGGAAGGTTCTTCTTTGCCGTTGTTGGTGACAACGCTGAAGTCTGCATCGATGCCTTCTTCGTGGGAGGCATGGCGCGGTGTGTTGCCGCCGTTAGCCATACTGATGTCGCCGACGCCGCTGCGAGGGGCGTCGGGATGGTTCTTTGCCCACTTTTCGCAAATGTACTGGATGGCCTGAATGGTGCTAGAACGGCCATAGTGATGCCAGCCGTCGCCATCGTAGCCGTAGCATTCGTACCCAGGACCGTCGAAGGGGATTTGAGTGAAGAGGGCGCGGGTATTGTTGTCGAGGATTTCAAGTTCTTCAGGAGTGAATTCTATGTTGGCTGGGCAGCTGGTGTGGTCATGGTTGTGATCTTGACTTTGGCGTGCGTTCTTAGCCGCTAGGCTGCGGGGGGAGAGTTCTTTGTTTGTGTTGTTCATAGGTTTAAGTGATGATAACGATACTGTGCTGGGTGCGGCAAGCTTATTGAAAACTGCCATATGAAAAATTGTGAAAACGTTACTGTCAGAGCAAACAGCAACAGCTTGCCATTGTAGGTAATGGCGTTAGTGTGCTTGAGTTGTTGGCGAACGCTATAGATCACGTCCAAAAATCTTCGAGATTAATCGCAGCGATTTCTTTTTTCACCTCCTGGAAGTAATTACTACTGGTCAAGCTGACGACCTCTTCTTTTCGCTGCTCGTGATCAATTTCAATCTGTAACTCTTTGAGCTGGCGTCGTAGCTGTTCTTCTCGATAAACGCGATCGCTATTATCTTGAACAATCCCTTCAAAGTAAAGAATCTGCCCATGCAGGTCACGCACAGCTCGGGTGTTTTCTTCTACCCAGGTAATGCTGCCGTCTTTGCGATAGATCTGGTATTCCCAGTTCTTTAGCTCATCACATGTCTGCATCTGTTTTAGGAAGTCGATTCGAGCCTGAGGATCCACATAAACCTGGCCAGAGATATCGGTAATCATCATCAGCATCTCTGTTGGGGTGTCATAGCCGTAAATTTTTGCCAGTGCCGGATTCACATTTAAAAAATGTCCTTCTTGGTTAGATTGAAAAATTCCCTCTAAGGCATTTTCATAGATGCTGCGATATTGCGCCTCGGCAATTCGGAGTTCTTGTTCTCGAATTCCCATCGCCTGAACAGTGTGGGTAAAGACTCTTGCTAAGCGTCCGAGTTCATCGGTGCGAGCGGCGACGGTTTCTAAACTATCGGGGTTAAAGGTGCTTGATTCTACCGCTGCTGCTGCCGCTGTAATGCGATCAACTTCTTGTAAATAATGAGACATTTGAGCGTTAGCGGTGCCCAGCTGCTCTAGATGTACCATTTCTAGATCGTGAAGACGCTTTTTTTCTAAACAAGCGCTGATTCGAGCGTTAAGAATAACAGGGTTAAAAGGTTTAGTGAGGTAGTCTGCAGCACCTCGTTCAATGCAACGCACCACACTGTCAATTTCATCTAGGGCCGAAATCATGATGACCGGAATTCGTCGCCAGTCTTTGTGCTGCATTAGCTGATGTAGCACATCGTAGCCATTTAATTCTGGCATCAGAATGTCTAGCAAAATCAGGTCGTAGCTTTGGTTAGAGACTTTTGCTAGCGCTTGTTCACCATTGATAGCAGTTTCTACTCGATAGCCCTGACGAATCAGCTGCCGAGAGAGTAATTCTCGATTGTTTTGATTATCGTCTACGACTAACAGATGTCCCGATTGCTGTGAGGTGGATGTGATTGGCGAGTACGCTGAATCGATTGTTCGCAGGCTAGCTTGTGCAGACGAGGTGGTCTTTGGTGGCGGTGCGATGGACGTATTTTGAACAATCTCTTCAGCGGTGGCTTGAGCAAGATTGTTGATTAGGACGAGGAGCTGGTTAGCAGCATTAAAAATTTTCTCTATGTCTGGCTTTAGGATGACTTCGGTGTTACCGCTGAGCCAGTCGCAATAGCCTAAAATGGCATCTAGAGGAATGACTAATGCTAACTGATCGGCTTCGCTGAAGACGGCACGGAGGCCGCCAGCAGCATAGTCCGTTGGGCGATCCTGCGCTACCGCTGGTGCTGGGCGTGTGTTCTCTTTTGTCAGCGTGTTAATCAGCGTGAGCAGTTGCTGGCCGCAGGTATGAATCTTTTTTTATGTGCTGATGGCGGTGCGATCGCCACCCTCCAGCAAGTCTTCTAGCAGTATTTCGCTGTAGCCCAAAATAGCATTGATAGGTGTGCGCAAGTCATGGCGCACCTGTGACAGAGACACTGGTTGTAAAGACACAGGTTGTAAAGAGAGAGAATTCATCATTTTCTGATAATGACTTAGTTAACCTCGGCTAAGCAGGCTTCTATTTTGCTGAGTAGACGCTTGAGGTCAATGGGTTTGGTGTCGTAGTCGTTGCAGCCTGCATCGAAGGCTTTGGTGCGATCGCTGGTCATAGCGTGGGCAGTCAGGGCAATTACTGGAATATGCTGGGTTGTCGGTGCGGCTTTCAGTTGTTGGGTGGCGCTCCAGCCGTCGATTACTGGCAAACTCATATCCATTAAAATCAGATCGGGTTGTTCTGAAGTGGCCATGCTAATGCCAATTGCGCCATCGACTGCGATCATGACCTCGTACCCTTTTCGCGTGAGGCGACGAGAGAGCATGTCTCGGTTCATTTCATTATCTTCAACTAGGAGGATTTTTGACATTGTTCTATCGATTGTTTATCGGTGTTGTTAGAGGGTAAGTTTATTTAGGCTAATGTTTCAGCTACTTCCGGGGCTACCTCAGAGGTAGTTTCGGAGGTGGCGTCGGACCTGAGCGCGATCGCAATTTGACTATGAATTTCTGCCAGCATGGCCTGCCGGTCATAGGCACCTTTTTGATAAACGGTGGCAATGTGATGGTCTACTAGCTGCTGGTGTTCGACAGCAGACAGATCTTTAGCAGTAATCACAATCACGGGGATGGCTTTCCACTCTGGCGTCTGTCGCAACTGTTCAAGAAACTCAAACCCATCCATCTCGGGCATCATTAAGTCCAACAGAATTAGGCTAGGCCGATAGTGTGGCATTTGTTCTAAGGCCATGCGCCCGTTAGCCAACTCAGCCACTTGCCAGCCTTCTTTTTCTATCAGTCTACCTAGCATGGCGCGGTTAGTGGCAGCGTCTTCTACAATCATCACTCGCGGTGTGGTTGCCGTCGTCCGGTATTTATTCAACACTTGCAGCAAACGGCTGCGCACAATCGGTTTGGTCAAGTAATCTGAGGCCCCTAGCGTGTAGCCCAGGGTTTGGTTTTCTAGCAGGGTGACCATCACCACCGGAATATCCGCCAGCTGAAGATCGCCCTTCAAACGGCTCAGCACGCTCCATCCATCCATCTCTGGCATCATCACATCTAGCGTAATCACGGCGGGTTTAAGGTCACGGGCTAGGGCCAGGCCCTCTGCCCCACTGTGGGCAATCTGTACCTGGAGCCCTTCCTTCGTCAAGAATCGCTCTAGTAAGTCTGCCGCTGCTGGATCATCGTCAATCACCAAAACCAGGTTCTTTGCAGTGGATAAGTCTTCTGTGGCTAGATTATTGGTGGCTGATGTCTCTTGTTTGGGTGCAGCTACGCCCGCTGGCGAGGGCAAGGTCACTTGAGCGGGAATCCAAAACGTAAAGGTGGAGCCCACCCCAGGTTCGCTTGTCACTTGAATCTCACCGCCCATCATTTCACAAAACTTACGGGTGATAGCAAGGCCCAGACCCGTTCCACCATATTTTCGTGTTGTTGAGCTGTCGGCCTGGGTAAAGGACTGAAAGAGCTTGGCCTGTTGTTCTGCGCTCATTCCAATGCCAGTGTCTTGAACCGTAAAGGTAAGTCGGTCGGTAGAGGAGATATGCTCTCGCCGTACGGTGAGGGTAATCGTCCCTTGCTCGGTAAATTTGCTGGCGTTGCTCAGTAGGTTGAACAGATTTTGGCGCACCTTTGTAACGTCGGTGTGAATGGTCCCTAAATTCGCTGAATAGTCTGTGATTAGGCGATTGTTTTTTTCTTCGAGCAGCGGCTTTACTAGGGAAACAACATCGTCAATGAGTGTATTGACCGAAATAGTTTCCAGATAAAGCTCCATCCGGCCCGCTTCGATTTTCGACAGATCGAGAATGTCGTTAATCAGGCCCAACAGGTGCTTGCCTGCACCGCGAATTTTTTTGAGGTCGGGAATCATCTCGGTTTCCCCTTGGTCTTCGGCTTCCTCTTCGAGCATTTCGCTGTAGCCGATGATGGCGTTTAGGGGCGTGCGCAGCTCGTGGCTCATATTGGCTAAGAACAAACTTTTTGCGGTGTTGGCTTCTTCGGCTTTGGTACGGGCAGCCTCGGCTTCTTGCATACTGTGGGCCAGCTGCTGGTTTAGGTCTTGTAGCTCGTGCTCGGCTTTGGTGCGATCGCTCATGGCACGGTAAGTCTGATCTATCATGCTGTGAAAAGCCTGAATCACTTCTCCTAATTCGTCGAGCGCTTTTCTTTTGGTGCTGTCTATATCGGGGGTTAGGCCTGAGAGAAAGACTGGTTTAGGCTGGCCTTGGTCAATAGCCTGTCCCGCAGCCTGCAATCCCTTGCGCAAGCTCAAAATGGGCTGTAGTACCAAAGGCCCTAATGCAAACATCGTGCCCGCCGTCACGAATAGACCAATCAGGAGAACCAAGCCAACAATGCGCCAGAAAAAGCCCGTAACGGCAGGTTGTACCGATGTTGCATCTAGCTGGGCAATCACGACATACGCTGCGCCATCAACCGCTTGCACAGACCATGCCACATTGTAGGTCTGGGTCGTTTTATCGAGTAGGCGCTCCGCTTGTTCGTTTTGGACGTTGGCAAAGGTCAGCAGGGGTAATTCGCCAAAAGTAGCCACCAGCTCTCCGCTGGGCGTGTAGATTCTCGTTCCCAGTAAGTGATTGTCAAATAACAGACTGTTTTGGGGCGCGGTTAGCGCCTGACCAGATAGCCCTCCAGATAGTTCTCCAGATAGTCCTAAGTGATGCAGGCTAACCCAGGGCTTTACCGTAGCTAGGCCAACCTGTTCAAGATCGTCTAAGAGTTCTTGCTCTCGCCGTTGGTAGGAGGGAACTAGAATAATGGCTTCAATAATAACTAAAGAGAGAAAAACCCAAAACGCTATCTTTCGCGACAGGCGAGCCTTGAGAGGGCTAATTAAAGATTTCAGCTGGAGGTTAATCATGAATATTGCTTAGTGATAGAGAAACAATCATTACTGGCATTTTTGAGCCCTCATCTCCTCGGGAGCTACTATGTACACATAAGTGTGAGACATCGGCAAGTAGCCAGTTTCATAGTCTCTTATACTTATGTATACACGGGAGCCTCGGAAGAGGAATTTAGGGTGGGGGCCAAGCGGTACTTTTTTTGTTTGCATTTCCTCAAGTCCAAAACTCTTCGAGATTGATGGCCGCGACTTCTTGCTTAACCTCCTGGAAATAGTTACTGCTCGTCAGCGTGACCACGGCTTCTTTACGCTGCTCTTGATTGATCTCAATTTGTAGCTCTTTGAGCTGTCGCCGCAGCTGGTCTTCGCGATAAACGCGCTCGGTGATGTCTTGCACGATACCTTCGTAGTACAAAATCTGATTCTTTTTATCTCTGACTGCCCGCGCGTCTACCTGAGTCCAAATGATGCTGCCATCTTTGCAATAGGATCGGTATTCAAAAGATTCAACCGTGCCTCGCTCATTAATCACTTTGACAAAGTCTTGCTGTCTATTGGGATCAACGTAAATTTGCTTGGCGATGTTATCAACTGAATCTATCATTTTAGTTGCAGAGTCATAGCGATGGATTTTTGCCATTGCTGGGTTCACGCTGATAAAGCGGCCGTCGGTAGAAGATTGAAAAATACCTTCGAGGGCGTTTTCAAAGATACTTCTATACTTTTCTTCAGCAATTCGTAGGGCGTCTTCCGCTTGCTGGCATTCGGTAATGTCGAGGCCAAAGGAAACAGCGGCTTTCCCTTGTTTGTATTTTTGGACGCCAATAAGATAGCACCGAGGTTCTCCGTCAATGGTGATTTCAACTCGGCGGTCTTCTACCTCGTTAGGGCTCAGGAGAAATTCATTCAAGAATTGAGCCAGTTCAGCATTGCCCGCCAGCATATTCACAGGTTTGCCAACAATGGCGTTGGGGCTAAGGCTAAGGCTATCGGCCAAGCAGTGGTTCACGCCCATAAACACGCCGTTGGCATCCACCCACGAAATATTGGCCGGGACTGTGTTGATGATGGTTTCTAGTTGTTCTTTGGCATGGTGCAGGGCTCGCTCTGACGCTGTTCTAGATTTTGAGCAGCCCTGCAAGGCCTTCAGCATTGCCCACCAAATGGGGAGGATCATCAAGAGGCCAGTCGTGGCAATCGCACTCGCTAAAACCAGCTGTCGCTTGAACCCATTAAAAGCTTCGGGTGTAAGGCGTGACGCGGCATCTAAAGCTGAAGACGCGCCTACTGTACTGGCAAAGAGGTGATAGGCCTGCCAGGCACACCAACCCAGCGGCACAAATGAAGCCAGCGTTAGGACAATCCCCGCACTGACCATGACGGAAGAACGATGAATCGTGAGTTGAAAAAGATGCGCGAGATAGCGTTTCATGGGGGCTTAGAGATAGGGGATGGGGGATGGGGGAAAACGCACTTCGCTGCCGGTGGACAGTGTAGTGCTAGCTGAATTTGTCACCAGTCATCAATGTGATTGCCGCCTTCAATCCATTCAGAAAGCACTTTTTCGGGCTTGGCAACGTTGAATAAATGCAGGCCAAAGTCTCGGGAGAGATTTTCGCAAACTTTGATGCCGCGTAGGCTGTTGCCCTTGGCATCGAGCAGTGGTGAGAAGGTACCAATGCCGAGCTGCCCTGGCACAACCGCCGTAATGCCACCACCGACGCCACTTTTGGCCGGGATGCCGACGCGGTAGGCCCATTCACCTGAGCCGTCGTACATGCCGCAGCTCAGCATCACGCTGATGACGTCTTGCACGTAGCGTTCGTCAATGGCTTGGACGCCGGTAACCGGGTTTTTGCCGCCGTTGGCGAGGGTGGCCGAAAGCATGGCCAAGTCTCTCGCATTCACCATCATGGAGCACTGCTGAAAGTAGAGATCTAGCGTTGTGTCGATGTTGTCGCTGACCATGCCAAAGTTGCGCATGAGGTAGGCCATGGCCTGGTTGCGAAAGCCGGTACCTTTTTCAGAGAGGAAGATGGGCACGTTGATATCGTGCTCACGGCCCGTGTAGCGCCCGAACATGTCTAGCAATTTTTTGAGCCGTTCGGTGCAGGTGTGACCTTTGATCAGATCTGTGGTAGCGATCGCACCCGCATTTACCATCGGGTTATAAGGCCGATTCGTTTCCTCATCCAGCACAATCGAGTTAAACGCTTCGCCCGTGGGCTCTACGCTCACTTTGCTGTTCACATACTCACGACCGTGCTCTTCTAGCGCGAGGCCAAAGACAAACGCTTTGGAAACAGACTGAATGGTAAAGAGCTGGTCGCAATTCCCCACTTCAAACACTTGGCCGTCGGCGGTGACCACACAAATGCCAAACCAGTCGGGGTTGGCCAGCGTGAGTTCAGGAATGTAGTCTGCCAGTTCCCCTTCATTGACTGTCTGGTACTTCTGGTGCAGCTCGTTTAAATACGTGCGAAATGGCGAAGTAACGGCGGTGATGGAACTCGCGAGAGACTGTAGGTCTCCGCCTATGTTTGTATGGGTGGTATTATTGGCTCCAATATCTGACATGACGACTATGCCTCCGCGATTTGCTGTGCGACTTTGCGAAACTCCTGACTCACAGGATGTTCCGGATATTTAACGCAAAACACCCCTTCACTGGCTAGCTGCACCACGTCTTCTGAAAGCGGGAAGACGCCCGCGACGGTCTCATGAAACGTTTCTTCTACTTTTTGCTTGAGGGCATCTACATTCAGCGAGCTGTATACCTTGTTGATGGCCAGTAGCATTTTACGCACCTTGAGCTGCCGGGCGACGTCGGCGGTGACAGCGGTGCCCTGATAGTCTTGCTTGTCGGGGCGGAGGATAAGGAGCAGAACGTGGGAAATGGCAATGGATAGAAACGTCTCTTTTGACAGGCCCGGATGGGTATCGATAAAGAGATAGTCGAGCTTGAGTGTTTTGACGAGCTGCCGAAAGCCATCGTTCATAAGCTTGACGTCGTAGCCGTCTTTTAAGATGCGGGCGATATCGTCAGCTTTGACGCTAGCGGGGACTAAAAAGAGCTGTCCGCTGCCAGCGCCCTGGTTGTTATTGAGGCTGTTGTTACCGGGGTTGTTGTTATCGAGGTTGTTGTTATTGGGGTGATTGCCATTGCTCGCACTACTGCTGATGCCGACATTAGCGCTGACGTCGTAAGCCACCGATTCGATAGGGGCCTCACCCCAGAGGTAGTGGTTTAAGGCGTTGTCGATCTGTTCGGGTTCTAGGCAAAATAGGTTGTGAATACCCGGAGAGTGTAAGTCGGTGTCGATAACGCCGACGCGGTGACCTTGCAGTGCAACCGTTGTGGCTAGGTTCGCAGTAAAGTTCGATTTACCCGTTCCCCCGCGATAGGAGTGAATAGAAACAACTTTTGGCATGGCAGTAATCAAACCTGTGATGGATCAGCAGAAAGTCAATCAAAAATCAATTACTAAAAGAGGAAAGTCAGCGACTGGCTAAGGCCTATTGAGTGCAGTGGCCAGTCGCTAACCGCGTTAGGCCTGAAACAGAAAAACCTAAACAGATTCAAAGTTGTTGGCAGTGAGTGAGTTGGTATCTATGCCTTCAAGAATGGCGATCGCGCATAGCTCGGCAAGTCTGGTCTTTCATGCTGTGAAACAGCGCAACAGCCAGCTGTTGCGCTTCCCACCATTTACCTCCATCCAAACCTGTGGGACAAATGACGAACACAAACATTGAGCTTGAGAACATCTTGATCAGGAATTGGCAGCATGAGGATAATGAAGGCAATCGGAACAACAATCGCGTAGAACGCGGATACGCCTAAACTCACGAGAGTAAGATAAACACCTCCGCCGATCAGTGAAGCGATCGCATAGGACGGATACTGCAAAACGTCAGGCGATTTAGAACCAATCATGTCTCGCATTAGGCCCCCTGCCATCCCGGTAAATAACCCCATAATGGGGGGTATCAACCACATCGTCCATCCCGAGGCGTAAGCGTTTGGTGTAGCCGAAATCACACTCATCGTCACTTGATTCCCCACCACTGTAAAAATAGCCAAGCTAATATCGTCGGCCAACCAAAAGTGTTTGCGGCGGAGTCGAATGATGTGAGCCAAGGCAAACGCCAATAGCCCTGCCATAGCTGCCAGCCATAAATAAACGGGCGATCGCATCCAAAACACCGAAGGCTGTCCTAGCAAAAGATCGCGCAGCGTGCCTCCGCCCACAGCTGTCAACACCGCATACAGCAATCCATATAGAGCATTGCGCCGCTGTTCATAGGCGAGCAACGCACCACTCATAGCAAACACAGCCGTACCCAACAAATCGAAAGCGTGAAGGAGATAAAAACTTTTAAGGGTTAACACATCAGAGAATTCAGCAAACATACTTCACCCTCCGATAAATTAACCTCTCAGAAGAAGAACACCAAGCAGTGACTTCAAACTGATTTGCTCGGTGTTTAGCCCCTCGAAGAGCAACAATCTGGGGACTTTCAGAATGCTCTAATGGTGAGACTATAAGGGTGTAAGCGGCATCGTGATAAATTGATGACATAATAAATTAGAACCTTAAGGTAAGGCTTAAACAGATTCAAAGTTGTTGGCGGTGAGTAGGGTAGTATCTACGCCTTCGAGAATGGCGATCGCACGCCCTCTAAACAACACTTTCTCGCCAGAGAAGCGCAGCTGACTCATCCCCAGTCGCCTGTCTAACCCGAGCTTGTCGGTATTCAGGTCGAAGTCGGTAATGGTGTTTTTGCCGCCGTAGCGTTGCAGCACAAAAATATCGCTGCCTTCTCCGCCGGTGAGTAAGTCTTTGCCCCAGCCGCCGTAGAGCGTGTCGTCGCCTGCTCCGCCATTGAGCACATCTTTGCCCCAGCCACCGTAGAGGGTGTCGTCACCGGCATCACCATTGAGGGTGTCTCGGCCCAAGCCGCCGTAAATCAGGTCGTTGCCGCCTGCGCCGGAGAGGGTGTCTTTACCCCAGAAGCCAAAGATCTTATCGTCACCGTCCATGCCGGTGAGGGTGTCTTTGCGAAACGTGCCGAAGAGGGTTTTGCCCGGTACGAAAATGGGCGTGGTGTCGATGGTGTAGTTGGCGCTGGTGGCGGCGGTGCCGATGCTGCCTTCGGTATCGGTGTAGGTGTTGGCCAGGGTGATGACGTTGGTATCGTCGTCGAGGTCGGCGGTGGGGGTGAAGGTGGCTGTGAAGGTGATGTTGTCGGTGGTGGTAAGACCGGTGAGGGTGCCGTTGTCGGCGGTGAGGTCGTCTAGGGTGAAGTCACTAACGGCTTCGGTGAAGGCGATGGTGACGGTGGCGGTTTCGCCAGCGGTGAGGGCGGGGTCGTCTAGGGTGAGGGTGGCCGTGAGGTCGGGGTTGCGGAGAATGATGGTCGTGTCGTCGGGGAAAACGCGATCGCCCAGGGTAGTGTTTTTGCTAAGGGTTACTTCGGTCAGCTGCGAATTGAAGAACGCCCTATCCCCAATCTCTCTAACCGAGTCAGGAATAACCACTGACTCCAGCGTCGTAATATTAAAGGCCTTAGGTTCAATCTCTCTAACTGAGTCAGGAATGATCACTTCGGTTAGCTGCGTTCCAAAGAAGGCACTCCCCCCAATCGAGGTAACTGAGTCAGGAATGAGCACTTCCGTCAGCGGCGTTACAACGAAGGCAAACTCCCCAATCGAGGTGACAGAGTCAGGAATGATCACTTCGGTTAGCTGCGTTCCCAAGAAGGCAAAATTCCCAATCGAGGTGACCGAGTTGCCAATCGTCACTGTCATCAACGGCGTATCAGCAAAGGCATTACTCCCAATCGAGGTAACTGAATCAGGAATGATCACTGAACTCACAGGCCTAAACTGAAACGCAAAAGCCTCTATCTCAGGTGTTCCCGCAGGAATTGTCACCGCATAGGAATCAAACCCAGCTGGCAAATCTGGCAGGTCATCGCCAGTCGCCGCCTCAACCGCGAAGGCAGGAAGCGTAAAGTGCCACTGACTTCTCCCTAGCGCCGAGAACGGCACCGTACTCACAGCACCTGTCGCAGTGTCTATCAGCCAGCTGCCCCCCTGGGCCTCATGGCCCACCACCGCGTCACTGGCAAACACAGTGGCACCGCTCAACTCTGCCAGGGTATTTACAAACTGAACGGCAGCTCCGGTATGGCAGCTAAATAGCTGAATCTCCCCCACACCCCAGCCCCGAATCTCTGCCCCTCTGGCCATCAGCGTACTGTGGTCCATCCCCCTTCGCCCCAAGCGCACTTCACCGTGCCTGCCGTGGGCGACAATGGCCAAGGACTGGGCTGGGCTATGAGCAAGGGCTTCGCTGATGCAGGCAACGGCATCTTGATGCGGCTCAACCCGCAGCACACTTTTCTCCGGTGCCAAATCCGCCAGCAAAATGTCTAACCTTGGCAAGCTCGCATCTACCACAATCAGCTGAGTTTCTGGCCGATTTTTTAACTGTGCTGTGTCGGGAGTAATGCGAATGCGATTTTTACAGTTAGCGGGCTGAAGGGTGGCTAGTGACGACATATTATTTCATCTTCCTTTGTATGCTGTGTGGTATTCAGATTTCTTTTGGGCTGATGCACTGTCTTAGTTTCTGGCGTGGTGTTTTGCTGTTCTTCAACAGCTGTTTCCGCTGTTTCCTCAACGGAAAAACAGGCAGTACGCATTTTCCAAACCTTGCCTAAAAAAATGCAAAAAACATCGGTTTCCAACGGTCCAACGAGCTGAGTAGATGCCTGAGTAGATAGCCGTGTAAATGGCTGTGTAGACGACTGAGCAGAGGATTTTCTCATTTCTAAAGCAGTGCGTTTCATCAAACAGGTGTCTTATGTCAAGCGTTATTTGCTTAAAAAATAAACAGCGAACCAAAAAAGCGATCTCCTTGGTGGAAGGGCCTTAGCGATCGCGCTGTGCCGTTTTGCTATCCCAGAAGCAACTTAGGAAATAAGGCGCAGCGAAGTCCTGAGAAAGTTTTGGGAAAGTTTTGGGAAACCCACTAACAGAGCCAAGCCAATGTCAAAATGCACAGCCCAAACAGCTAAGGTAAGTCTCCATAAGTAATGCTCAAACACCGACGCGCAAAGGAACTGAGCTGAAAGCTAAAGCCCCGCAGTCAATGCCTGCCAGACTTAACCAAAGTTAATAGACAGTTGCTTCATCAATTCAGTCTTTACACGGACGACCCAAGCTTTATCTATGTATATTTTCAGCCTGCTTCATCCGCTTCCACATTGAATAATTGACGGCTTGTCTAGTATTCTTTTAAGCAGAGGTTTTCTTGAAACTCGCTCATGGCTGAGATGCTCAAACTTGACGTTGCGAATGCCTGCCTGTGGCAAGACACCGTAGCGATACCACTGACCCCCAAGGCAATGGCCGTGGTTGAGTACTTGGTTGCCAATGCGGGTGCGATCGCCACCAAAGAAGCCCTGCTAAACACCGTATGGGCCAATGAAGACGTCAGCGAATATGCCCTCACATCCATCATTCGAGACCTGCGGCGAGCCCTAGGCGACAGCACCAAAAACCCTCGCTACATTCAAACCGTTCATCGGCGCGGCTACCGTTGGATAGGAAACGTTGCTGATGAGGTTTCTAGCGACACAGAAACGCCCTTGCCCACTGCCGCAACCGCGCCGCCCAATGCAGGGACTAATGTGAGCACTGTCATTGACACGCCTGTCAGCACATATACCAACACACAGGCCAGCACGCAAAACAGCCCGTTTTTTACAGGTCGCGCCCAAGAATTAAAAGAATTGCGCCATCGTTTACAGCTAGCCACTGCCGGAAATCGTCAGATGGTTTTCCTCACAGGAGAAGCGGGCATTGGCAAAACCACCCTGCTAGAAAAATTTTCCACCCAAATTGAAACCCAGCCAGATTGCTCTGTCGCCCTCGGTCAGTGCATTGAAAAGTACGGCGCAGGTGAAGCATACCGCCCTGTCTTGGAGGCATTGAATCGCTTTTGCCATACCACCAAAGGTCAAAAGTTTATCAGCGTGCTAGAGCAGTACGCACCGAGCTGGCTGCTGCAAATGCCGCCCCTGCTCACCCCCGCGCAGCTCAGCAGGCTACAGGCACGGGGCATAGCCCCCAAAAATAAGTGGCTCAGAGAACTGGCCGAAGCGCTAGAAGTCATCACCCGTGAGCATGCCTTAGTGCTGGTATTAGAAGATTTGCACTGGAGCGACACCTCCACCATTGAACTCTTGGATATGCTGGCCCGGCGCAAGGAACTAGCTCGGCTACTGGTACTCGCAAGCTACCGCCCGACGGAAGTCAATGGTACAAACCATCCCCTTCGGCAAACCAAGCAGGAGCTACAGCTACATAACCTGTGCGGGGAAATTCCCCTGAACTATCTCAATCAGCAAGAGATTGAAAACTATTTAATTCGCCGATTCTCGAACCAGTTTTTACCGAAACAGAAATTCTCTGAAAAAGAGACTCAAACTGACGCACTCTATTCACAGCCTGAAACAATAGCTGCTTCTGAAACCGCTATTGTAGATACGGTCGCTGCCGAAATTTATCAGCGCACAGAAGGCAATCCGCTCTTTGTTGTAAATGTTGTTGAAAGCTTAGTAGAAAAGAAGCTAAATAGCACTGGTGAAGAATATCTCAATCCACCCAAGCTGCTATTGAATGTTATTCCTAATAATTTAAAGCAGCTGATCGATCTCCAGTTTGATGCACTCAATGACACAAAACAAAAAATTCTAGAAGCGGCCAGTGTAGAAGGCGCTGAATTTTTATCTGTGACCGTCGCAGCGAGCCTCAAGATGGACAGCGAACAGGTCGAAGCGGTCATTGATGACCTAGTGCAGCTCAATCACCTGATCACCATTGCCGACGTAGAAATATTGCCAAATGGCACACTCTCTACGCGCTACCGCTTCATCCATGCGCTGTATCAGGAGGGATTCTATCAGCGCATCGCGCAAAATCGCCGGGTGCGGCTGCATCGCACCATCGGCACACAGCTAGAAACGATCTATGGTGAACTGGCTCACAAAATCGCCACTCAGCTGGCCCTGCACTTTGAGCAGGGAATGGCCTACGCCAAAGCCATAAACTATCGACAGCAGGCAGGCGAAAATGCCCTCAGGCGTAACGCTCATGCCGCCGCCATTGAGCATTTTCAACAGGGATTGGCCTTGCTGCCAAAGGTAACTCAGCCCGCTGAGCGAGACCCCCTGGAACTCGGCATTCAACCCCTGCTCGGGTGCGCCCTGATGCCCCTCAAAGGGCAGGCCGCACCCGAGGTGGGCAAAGCCTACGAGCGAGCCCGGCAGCTTTGCCCCACAGACAGCCCCGAACAATTTGGCGTGACCCTGGGCCTGTGGCGTCACACCTTCATCGCCGGACATTTGGATAGGTCACTTGAGCTAGGCGAGCAGTGCTTTACCCTCGCCAAGCAAACCAGCCAACCTGCCCTATTGGGCCATGCTCACTATGCCTTAGCCGGTACCCTCATGTACCAAGGAAAGCTAGAAAAAGCACTCACCCATGCCGATGCCGGACTAGCAGACTATCGCAGCCTCAAAAAACAGGGGGGAACCGAGGCGCTGCGTCACTCTCAAGACCCAAGCGCAACACTGATGGCCTATCGCGCTTGGATTTTGTTCTTTATGGGGTATTGGGATCAGGCCGTAGCGGGGATGAATGAACTGTTTGAGTTGGAGGTTGTGCGATCGCATCCTCAAACCACCGTCACCAGCCTCACCTATTCCGGCATTCTCTACCTGTACTTACGAGAATTCGACCTGGCCCAACAGCAGCTAGAAAAAGCCATACAGCTCGCCCACACCTGGCACATCATCCAATTCGCCACCATCGCCCAATTTTTCTTAACCTGCACGCTCTCATCACAGCACAGGTTAGATCCCAGCAGTCTATCTAACATGAAAACCACCTTAGAACGTAGACGGGCCACTGGCGCAGACCTCCATGCAACCGGCTACCTAAACCGCCTCGCCGAAGGCTACCTCAGAGCCCATCAGGCCGAAACCAGCCTAGCCATCCTGACCGAATCGAGAACACTCACCGCTAAGAGCAACGAACGCGTCTTTGCCGCAGACACTTCTCGGCTCATGGGCGAACTTCTCCTCTCTCAAGATGCCTATCAACACCAAGCTAAAGCCGAGACCCTGTTCCGAGAATCCCTCACCACCGCCCAACAACAAAAATCAGCGACCTTCGAGCTTCGCGCAGCCACCAGTCTTGCGCAGCTGTGGCACAAACAAGAAAAAGCCTCTGAAGCCAGCGCCCTGCTAACACCCATATGCGAAAAATTTACCGAAGGGTTCAACTTTTCCGACCTTAAAAAAGCGCAACAGCTCATAAAAGGCATGTCTCCCGTCAAATAGTAAAAACAACTCATGAACTCTAGTTTTTTAACAACTTCCCTACTCCCTTTTTCTCTCTTTGTTATTCTTTTGGGCATGGGGCTAGGCCTCACCATTGAAGACTTTAGAAAAATATTAATTGAGCCCAAAGCCGTCATCTTAGGGCTGCTGGCACAGCTGGTGATGGTGCCCATGGTTGGATTCGTACTGGCCTTTCTATTTCCGCTATCACCCGAATTAGCCGTCGGCATTGTGTTGCTATCAGCCTGCCCCGGCGGCGCAACCTCCAACCTCCTTACCTACTTAGCCAAAGGCAACGTAGCGCTTTCCGTCACACTCACGGCCTTTAGTAGCCTAGTCACGGTGTTTACCATCCCCATGGTCGTGAACTTTGCTTTAAATCTCTTTTTAGACGAAGCAGTTGACTTGCAGCTGCCCTTTTTAAAGACCGTTATTCGACTCTCCACCATCGTCATTTTACCCATGATTATTGGCATGGTCGTTCGCGCTACCGCGCCCCGGTTAGCCGCCACCATCGAAAAAAGCGTAAAGTGGTTTTCCATTGCCTTTATCACATTATTAGTCGTCCTACTCATTGCCCAAGAATGGGAGACATTGCAGCGCCATGCACTTTCACTCAGTGGGGTAACGCTCACCCTAAGTATCGTCACCATGGCCCTAGGATTTGCCATTGCAACACTCGGGAAGTTAGATATTCCTAGCCAGCGCTCTATCACAATTGAGGTGGGTATTCAGAGTACTAGCTTGGCCTGGACAGTCGCCAGCTTACCGACGTTGCTAAACAGACCTACGATGGCGATACCCGCATTGGTGTACGGATTATTGATGTTTGCCACCAGTGCAGGCTTTATTGGCTTCGCCCGTCGGCAAAAGACTCACACTGCATCATAAAACGTTGAACCCATGTGAGACAGGACACATGATGTATGGCAAACTACTAAATGCATTTAGCAGTTTGCCTTAGTGAGCATTTCCTAACGTCGCAAGGTGCCGCGCTCTTCTCACCGCTGCTAAGCACTGAGCTTTATAGGAACAAGGTTGTAACGTTACTAGGTGGCGTAAGCTGTGTACAGATTGCTATAGATTGGTGCAAAATTGGTGCAAGAAAAAAGATAGCTTCTGAATCCTTGGCTGTAATTAGGTTTCAGCATCTAGAAAGCCTTGTTGACATCGATGAGGTCCGCCGTTCGAGTCGGCGTACGTCCATTTATTGAAACCCTTGATATTTTACGGTTTTACTATTGGTTGAGCACAATCGAGAGAGCCAGAAATGCCAAATTTCTGAAAGCTTGCACCAATTTTTATCGAATCTAATGCTCTATTATCGCATCTGGTGCTTTATTAACGAATTTGCACCAAATGCGCATTCATGAACTCGGCGCATAGGAAGGAGCTGGAAGTCATACATTCAAAGGCTTTCATGAAATACTTCCCTCGGCAAGACTGATGCGCCAATAAAGGTGACTTCATCGATGATAGAACTTCTTTATTCCATCCAACGATTATCGAAACACTCGTTTCTCCTCCTGTTGCTGCTCAGGCCTATTGGAATAATGCTTTAGCATGGGCGTAAGCGCAGTATGTTGCCTATTCCCCAATTGCACCTAGAACCTGTAATGTTGCTTTCTGAGCATCAGTTAGTCCGCTAACTCCAGTAATATCCATACCTTCGTAGGGGCGATCGCACCTCAGCGTTTTAAAGCAATTGCCTGTCTTGATGTCCCAAAGTTTTATCGTTTCATCTTCGCTGACGCTGGCAAGACAACTCCCCTGAGGGTTGAAGGCGAGTGATCGCACCACATTGCCATGTCCTACCAAAGTCTTCAAGCATCTGCCATCATGGGCATCCCATAGCTTCACAGTTTTGTCTGCGCTGCCACTTGCCAGAAGATGCCCTTGCGGGCTAAATGCAACGGACCAAATCCAATTCCTGTGTCCCTTCAGTGTTCTCAGACAGTCTCCACTCTCGGCATCCCAAAGGCGTAGGGTCTTATCCGAGCTACCACTCGCTATCATGGGCATCTCGGCGCTAAAAGCAACAGTCCATACCATCCCGTCATGTCCTGACATTACCCTCAGGCACTGACCACTATTAATATCCCAGAGCCGGACTTGTTTGTCAGAACAACCGCTGACTAACGTTTGTCCATCCGGGCTAAAGGCCACCGATCGCACCTGGCTGGGATGCTTTATGACGGCCAAACGGTGACCGTCTTGAATGTCCCATAGGTGAATGCTTCCATCGTGTCCTCCGCTCGCGAGGATCTGACTCTTGGGGCTAAACTCAACCGACCACACTGTATTTGTGTGTCCCGGTAGTGTCCTCACACAGCGGTTTCGCTGTACGTCCCAAATTTTCACGGTTTGATCCGCGCTGCTGCTCGCAATTAATCGATTATCAGGATGAAAAGCAACAGACAAGATCCAGTTTTTATGGCCTATTAATGTTTGTAGACACCGTTCCTGTTCTATATTCCAAATCTTAACGTGATAGTCATCGCTGCCACTGACAAGAGTTTGTCCATCAGGGCTGAAGGCAATTGCTCGAATGGCGTTGGCATAGCCTGCCAATGACTTCAAACAGTGCCCCGTTTGAGTCTGCCAAATTCTGACCGTTTGATCCTCACCACCACTGACAAACCTGCTGCCATCAGGACTAAGGGCAATCGACCAAATCCAATTCCCGTGGCCAGATAGGGTCTTTATGCAGCGACCAGTCTGCACGTTCCAAATTTTTATAGTCTGATCGCCACCGCCACTGACCAGTTCCTGTCCGTCAGGGCTAAAGGCCACCGATCGAATGGCATGGGTATGACCTGTAAATGTGTTGAGGCACTGCCCGGTGCGAATATCCCAAATTCTCACGGCTTCATCCGTACTGCCCGTGGCGATTATTTCACCATTCGGACTAAACGTAATCGACCAAAAACTGTTCGCATCGTCTATGGTGCGCAAGCATTTACCGCTCTCTATCTCCCAAATGTTGATCCTTCGATCCCAACCCGCAGACGCTATTAGCTCACTGTCAGGGCTAAACGATACCGATTGGACATAGTTTGTATGTCCTTTCAGCGTTTTAAAACAACAATTACCCTCAAAATCCCTCTCTAAATCCCATAGCTTGACCGTCTGATCGGAACTGCCGCTGGCAACTATCCTGCCATCAGGACTAAACACAACAGACCGAACCCAATTCGTGTGCCCCTTCAATGTCTGCATACAGCATCCGGTGTGAACATCCCAAATTTTCACGGTTTGGTCGGCGCTGCCGCTGACTAGCCACTGACCATCTGGACTAAACGCAATCGACCAGATCCAGCCATCGTGTCCTCGACAACAACCATATTCTTCGCCATTGGCCATTTGCCAAAGTTGAATGACACCGCTGGTACCGGCTGCTGCAAACAGGCTTCCATCTGGGCTGACGGCAACGGCATGGATACCACTGAAGGCATCATAAAAAGTAGTTTGTGAAAAGGTAGCCTGTGAAAAATTGGCTTCATGTAGGTTGAGCCCCTGTAGATAGGCCTGCCAAATCGTGAGATTGGAGAAGTCATAGTTGGTCACGTCAATCTGTAGCTGACGCATCAGATTGAGCACGTTGCCGCCCGCGTAACCTGACTGCGCTGGCGGGCATCCGCGTAAAGAGTCTAGGCACTGAGTGAGCGTTGTCGCAATGGCTTGGGCGCTACCAAGATGGGTCAAAAGCTGGTTCGAAATTGGCTCTAGGATAAGATTGAATTGGCTTTGTTGAACAACGTCATTTGTGGTGGTTTTGAGTAAGGCCTGTTGAATCAACCGTGCTGGTTTTTGATCTGTTATTTCAGTAATAATTTTTTCAATCAAACGCTCTGTGATGTACTCCATCACGACAGGTTGTTGGGTGTAGCGTCCAGATTGTTGCTCAATCAGCGATCGCCAGCCCAAAGATTCGAGGGATTCGAGTAGCCTAGCTCGGGAAACCGGAGGTACCATATCGCTGGCCAGCGTCTGAATAGATGTCCACCCACGGTTGATGGCTAACCAATACATGATGGTTTGCTCTAGGACTGAGAGCCGATCAAATTGTTGATCAAGGAGTCGCTGTGTGCCGTTAAAGAGAAAGATGCCTTCATCTAAAAAGGGGCCAATCTGACCATTAAATAAAGCATGAATAGAGCCCGCCGCAATTTTTAACGCCAGGGGGCTGTTGCCATAGTGCTCGCAAAGTTGTTGTTTCTGCTGACGGTTACCGACGAGATCTTTCGCTTCGATAACGCCTAAGGCGGTTTCGAGACAGCCGCGTAGCTGAAGCGATCGCACCGCCAGCTCCAGCCCTTCAAACGTGGCAATTTCAGCTGGTTTCTCGCGACTGGTGATCAGTACACAGCTTTGGTGTGGCGATTCACCCAGCATGCGAAACAGGTCTCCATAGGGCTCATAGCCGACTCGATATTGCCCGGCTCGATTGCCTGCCTGGAGAATGGTCTCGACATTATCCAAAATTACCAGGCAGCGGGAGGCCTTCAGCCAGTGCCTGAGACGATTCGGCGTCGCCTCCATATCCTGTTGGTCAGATAAAAATAGCACCAGCTCCTGTAGCAGGCTCTCTAACGGGGGGGCGTTTTGTAGCGATCGCCAGATCACATAGTCAAACTCATTTTGAATCTGCTGGGCTAGCTTCACCGACAGGGCACTTTTACCAATACCCCCCATGCCCACCACGCCCACCAGCCGACAACGGTCAACCTGTACCCAGGGTGTCAGGTTAGCCAGCGAGTGGGTACGACCATAAAAGATAGAAACGTCTGGAGCTTCGCCCCAGTCAATCTGCACATTGGCAACTTGAGCATTGGTGATTTGTGTGTTGGTGATTGCACTTTCTGGGATCGCACTTTCTGAGAGCGCACTCTTTTGGACTGAGGCGTGGACGGAAGAGAGACCCTCTTCGGCCACAGCCTCCGGGTGAACATAGTCTTCAGCCCTAAGCGTCAAGCCAAAGGCGTCAAAATAGGCTGCGATCGTCAGACGATCAACCGGTGTCTTGCCGGAACGGACCTTCGTCAGGGTGTTAATGCTCAGTCCGGTAATTTCAGTGAGCGCCTCTAATGTATAGGGCCCGCGATTATTGTCTTGCGCGGCCCGCTGCGCTTCAGCTATTTGCAGTCGTTCCCGTCCCCGGGAGGAGAGTCTCACGCCACGTCTACACTTTCCTCTTCTCGACTTCTTTTCCATGGAGATTCAGATTAGATGCAGTTTCTAAGGGTTTATAACAGGATCCACGTCGAGCAGTTCATTTTTTGCTACTTGCCTCATGGTAGAGCACTTAAGTTGTGATGAAGATTCAAATTTTAGCTGGTGACCATAGCCTCCACTCAAGAAAAGGGGCTGAAAGTTTCATCCTGTCTAGCGTCTAGCGTACGATGTCAGCGCTGGTTTAAGTTGCGGCTTAACTTGTGAACCTAAGCTGTGAACTTGACTGGTGCAGTTTTGTCAGCTGCGGCAAGCTAATAACGTTCAACACAAGTTAGCCATAAGTCAGCCTTTTGTAGCCTTTAACGTAGCCTCTCCGACTGTGTAATACAAACAAGCAAACGCAGCAAGCGAGCGTTCTACTGTTACTTCTGCTCTTACTCGGGCGTAACACACATCAACGCTTTCTCTCACTAAAACGCTTCGCATAAATCGTCTTGATCTTTCATCAGGACTATCAGATTGCGTCGTTTTTTGAGCATGTTTTTCAGCCCTCTAAAAACTAAAGGAAATCGAAAAATGAACAACTTTCTAGCTCTTCTGGTAAACGAAATCGTAGGTACCTTGTTTAAGAACGCCCCTGAAATCGAGGATCTCGGTGACATCTTTATTGGTGGCAACGGAAATGACAATCTCCAAGGCGGCGATAAAGATGACATTTTCCTGTCCGGCGGCGGTGACGATACTGTCAAAGGCGGCGCTGGCACTGATTTTGTTTTTGCAGGGAGTGGCGACGATACTGTAATTGGTCAAACAGGCGATGATGTTGCCTTTTTAGGAAGTGGTAACGACCGCTTTATCTGGAACAACGGTGATGGCAGTGATTTTATCAACGGGGGTAAAGGCTTTGACGTTACTGAAGTGAACGGTGCTAATGATGCTGGCGATGAGTTTGATCTGCGCGAAGTTAAAGGTCATGCCATTTTTAACCGGCTCAATCTAGGGCAGTTTACCCTGACTAACGAAGAGATTGAGCAGTTTGAGATTAATGGCCTGGGCGGTGATGACTCACTGACCGTTGGTGACCTTGCTAGCACCGGGGTTGAAAAAGTTGTCTTCAAAGGTGGCAAAGGGAACGACGTACTAGATGCCAGAGAAAGCTCTACGACCATTGAGGCATTTGGCGGTAAAGGCGACGATTTGTTGCTGGGTGGCTCTGCCGAAGATAGGTTCTATGCGGGCGCTGGCGACGACATTGTGGTAGGTCAACGAGGAGATGATACTGCCTTCTTAGGAAAAGGGAATGACCGCTTTATCTGGAACAATGGTGATGGCAGTGACTTTATTAATGGTGGTAAAGGCTTTGACATTACTCAAGTAAACGGTGCTGATGGTGCGGGCGATGAATTTGACTTGCGTCAAGATGGCAGACAAGCCATTTTCAATCGTCTTAACCTGGGGCCCTTTACCCTGACCAATAAAAAGATTGAACAGTTTGACATCAATGGTCAAGGCGGAGATGACTCACTGACGGTGGGTGATCTTAGCCGCACTGGTGTTGAAAAAGTGGACTTCTCAGGTGGCGACGGCAATGACACATTAGACGCCAGCGAAAGTCCGCCACCTATTGAAGCCCTTGGGGGTGACGGCGACGATTTGCTGCTGGGTGGCTCCGCCGAAGATACGTTTTTCGCGGGTGCTGGCGATGACATCGTGGTCGGTCAGCGGGGCGATGATACCGCCTACCTACAAGACGGCGATGACCGCTTCATTTGGAACAATGGTGATGGTAGCGACTTCATCAACGGTGGTAAAGGCTTTGATGTCACCCAAGTGAACGGTGCTGCCGGTGCTGGCGATGAGTTTGACTTGCGTGTAGTTGACGGCCAGGCTATCTTTAATCGGCTCAATTTAGGCCTGTTTACCCTAACCAACGAAGAGATTGAGCAGTTTGAAATCAATGGCCAGGGCGGTGATGACTCATTTACAGTGGGTGACCTCACTGGCAGCGGGGTTCAATCTGTTATCTTCTCAGGTGGCGACGGCAATGATTTTCTGAATGGGAGTGGTACGGCTACACCGATTACTGCTGATGGGGGTGCTGGTGACGACATTCTGATCGGTGGTAGCGGTGACGATATTCTCATTGGCGGCGACGGCGCTGACTTGTTGATTGGTGGTGGCGGCAACGATACCTTAATCGGTGGTCAAGGTGCAGATATTTTTAGAATCGATATTGGCGATGGCATCACCGTAATTCAAGACTTCAATCTGGAAGAGGATAGCCTTCAATTTCAACAGAACTTGCTACCTCAGGCTCGATTGGGTAGTGCGAGTGCCATGCGTGATTCACTTACTTACAACAGTCAGAATGGTGCGATCGCACTCGGTGGCGTTCAGATTGCGACGCTGCAAAATCCGGTTGAGGGCTTTGACGTCAACACCGATATTGAATTCGTATAGGGTGTCAAACACGCTCTGACAGGCTCAAAAGCCAACAGAACAGGCCCTGTCTTCTCTAAAGAAAATTCATGGGTCTGCTCTGTTTTATTGATAGTCTTCCAGCTGAATTTGCTGTTGTTGATAACGCAGAATCCGCCGCCATGAGCAATGCTCTAATTGTTACCCAGAAGACAAAGATCGCTGGCTGAATCTGTACAAGTGCCCGGATATCACTGCCATGATCAAGTTTCAGATAGACCTCATTCACAATCATAGTCTGACGATTTCTAGAAATACCCTCTCTCTTGTGGTTCCAAGTCGCTCAGCTCAGATGTGGCTCTCTTAACTAAGCGCGTAATGTCAGCGCGGGTTTAAGTTGTGACTTAACTTGTGAGTCTAAGTTGTGAACTTGACTGGTGCAGTTTTGTTAACTGCGACAAGCTAAAGGCGTACGTGACACTCATTTATTTCCACACTTCACTTATTTCAACACTACTGACTACTCGACATTTCATTTAGAGGATCTTTGGTTATGAGTCATTTACTGCTCGTACCGATACAGGTAGACGCTTTACATCTTAAATTTGGAACAGGTGTGGCGGAGTCTATGGCAGCGCCTAATCGCCTACCCTATTTCAGTGGAAAGCGAGATGTTAATCCAGACACTGTTAACCTCAGTGAATCGATTGTTTCTCAGCCTTTTCAAAATAAAAATCTGCATCTAAAAGCAGGTGTTCATCTACATTGGTCGCTGCCTGACGCCCTGACTCAAGAAATTGAGGATGGCAAATTCCCTGCTGTGCCCAATCGTTGGTTAGTCACCCGTCGTATGGGTGAAGAAACAGAACATTGGATTGTTGAAAGCGATTATCTACATCCACCCAGTGCAGGATTTCAGGAAGATAGTGTTACCTATCCTTATATCGACTCCGACGACCAGAATCTTCCGGCTTTTCGGTATCTTGGCCGAACGCTAACGTTAGCAGAATGGAAGCAACAGCAACAGGTCGCGGATGCCGATGCCAAACGACTAGAGCGCCTAACGGCTATCGGGTATGGTGAACCTACGTTTGCGGCCTTCTATCCCAATTGTCGGAGTGTATTTGGCTTCCACGATCCCAAATATGCCGATGCGACAGCGCTGCCCGAGGGTCTGCAATACGATGTGATTGGCTGGTATAGCAATGCTGAGCAGAACTATCTGAGTGAATTTCTCCAAGATTTTCAAACCAATTTCAAAGCGGACTTTCCAGATAAAGAATTAACGATTGAAGCCTTGATGAACAATCTTCAAGAGGAATTGAAGTGGAAATTTGAGTGGGGAGATGAGCGGTTTAATCAAAATAGTGAAGCCCCACAGCTCCTCTGCTATGCGCGGTTAACTTTCCAGCCACCTGAAGACTACTCAGGTCAGCCTGCTTTAGAAACCGCTAATATTCGCCTAGCTGTTGCCAACACGGGCACAGAGGCTTTATCGGCTTATCTGGCTGACACTATCGAGCTATCTCAGAAAGCGGTGATTGAGGAGCAATTAGAAGCGCTACAGTTTGCCGATGACTTAGAAAGTCAACAGTTAGATATTGGTCCCAAATTTAAAGAAATCCGTCATGAAGCCGGATTCAACGCCGTTGCGGGCAACTTTTTGTGGAAAGTTCGTATAGAAACACAAACGCAGCCATCTCCTTCAGATCCGTCTTCTTCAGAGCCATCTTCTTCTTCAAGCACAGCTTCTCAGACAAAATTTGACATCCCATCCAAGATTGCCACAGGGCTTAATGCGCTCAACCGGCAACAGCAGAGCTATGATGCTGCACTGGCAGAATTGGATGCTAGACGTAGACAGCTTTTCTCTGATTGGTACAAGTATATGGTTTGTGCCTATCCCCCAGAAGATAGCCAGGATGACTATCCTGATATTGATCAAGTCAAGTACTATATTCAAAAACAAGGACTTGAACCGCTACTAGAAAAGGCCCAGGCCACTGGAAAATTAGAATTAGATAATCCAGACAGCTTGCCGCTTGCCGCAGACTCTGAGAGTTCCCTAGCCTCCGAACTCGCGGGGATGATCAACAAGTTAGCACAGGCGATTGATGTCCATAATAAAGCACTTCAAGATAAGTACAAAGAGCTAGACGAGACAGAAAAAGAGAAAGCGTCTCCGCCGCCGACCTATCGGTTGGAGTTGGTTCGCGGGCCTCGCTACTGGGAACCTAAAGAGCCCGTTGTGCTCATGGAAGGGGAGGCTATAGCCGCGAGTCAACGGCATGGTGAAGATGGTCGTCTGAGTGAGGATGGGTTACTTGAATGCCAAACGATCGCTAATCGGACGATTCAAGATTTAATTGAAGAAGACTTCAAAAGTGTTTTCGAGACAATTGACCAACTTGCTCGTCAAGGCGATCAAGAAAAAGTTGGCTTCAATCTTTGGACAGCTCAACCTTGGAACCCTATTTTGCTCGAATGGTTGGTTGAAGTCTTTCCAGTCTCAGAGGGTGGTAATAAAACGTCTGCCAATCGTAAGTACAGTGATGATTTTCTCACCCAAAATTACGCACTAGAGACCAAGGACATTGACCTATCGCCCAAAGATCGCCAATCTGTTGTGACGGATGCAGCGGCTGACCGCATTAAAACCGACCAAGATTCTAATATCTACAGTGGCTCTAGCATCTTAACGCCCTATGCTAATTCACTCTTGCAGATGCGGATTGAGGCATATTTACAAAAGCACAAAACGATTGAAACCTATTAT
This sequence comes from Phormidesmis sp., assembly GCA_050042985.1. Taxonomy (GTDB): domain Bacteria; phylum Cyanobacteriota; class Cyanobacteriia; order Phormidesmidales; family Phormidesmidaceae; genus Phormidesmis. Next base: position 30,944 of record JBHJIY010000178.1, read on the forward strand.
CAAGAGAAAAACATTGAGCCGGATCAACAAAATATTAAATTGCTATCCAAGCAAATTGACGATATCGAGTTGTGGTACAACAATAAGACTTTTTCGGATCCTATCTATACGGCGATTAAGGCTTATCAAGAGCTACAGAGCCTAGATTGTTTGTCTCAGTGCATTGGTGGATTTAATGATGCGCTGCTGATGCACAAGCAAACCTTGCAGCTAGCGCTGGAAGACCCGATTGGGTTTGATGATTATCAAGCCTTTACAGACCAAGTGGCGGCAGCGGTTGGCGATGAAGCGGAAAGTGCCCCTCAGCCTTTGGATGATTTTAGCCCGATTCGCTCAGGCGAGCTGCGGATTATTGATTTGCAGTTGGTGGATACGTTTGGACAAGTTAGAAATCTAAATTGGCAGGATGACTCGGACGAATATGTGATTAAGCCGGAGCCTATGAAGGCCACAGAAAATAACCGGATTAAGCTGCCACCTCGCTTTGTTCAACCCACCCGGATTAATTTCCGTTGGTTAGCGGCCAATGACACAAAGAACAGAGAAACCACGGATGATCCTCGCACCACACCCATTTGTGGCTGGATATTGCCGAATAACCTGAATGGTGGTTTAACGTTTTATGATGCTGCGGGTCAAGCGTTGGGGGTGATTAATATCAACGGGGAATGGGATGATGTGCCGGGCGAGACGACCCTGGCGACGACAATTGTTGAGGGACAAGAAATTCCCGACATTGCGAATCCTCATTTGCACAAAGTAGTGGAAACTATCATCACCTCAGGCCCTGAGTTTGTTGAAAACTTTAATCTGTGTCTCAACAACGCGCTGAATAATATCGATCCAGAAAACTTTGCGCAAAATCAAAGTTTGGCTTTACTTATGGGCCGTCCGATTGCGGTGGTGCGAGCTGCCGTAAATCTAGAGCTTCAGGGGCTGCCTGCCATTAACCAAGATTGGATTGTTTTTCGTCAAGATATGCAGCAGATGCGATCGCTTGACCAAAGAGACACCGATGATGTCACCGAGGTCAAGGTTCCCATTCGTATTGGAGAGTACCAACAGCTCAATGACGGCGTAATTGGCTATTGGAAAGAACAGCCCGTAGCAGCGGGCGGCTATGAATATGAAAACAACATTTTCTATGCCCAACAAAGTGATTTGAATGAATCTGACAACATTGAAACTCAATTTATCGATGAGGACACCAACCCAGACGTAGACGAAGGCCCCATTAATATTATTCAGTCCATTAGCAGTCCTCCCCAACAATTAACGATGTTGGTGGATCCCAGAGGCAGCATTCATGCCACAGCGGGTATTTTGCCCAGTAAGGTGATTACGATTCCACCGGAACAGTTTGCAGAAGCGCTGGCCAATATTAAGGTGACTTTCTCAACGACACCTATTTTGACGGAGCGAACCCAGCAAGGGCGGCTACAGCTGCCGCTGCCAACAGCGCCGGACTATGACTGGGTTTGGCTAGAGCAAAAAGGTAGGGATACCTGGTCAGAGCTTGTGACAACGCCAGTGATCGAGAAAATGAATTTTGTGCAATCTTACGCTGAGAAGATCGCTGACCCAACTCTAGATCCTGACGCTGCGTGGGCAGGTTTATTGGCTCAGGAATGGCTCAGATCTCGGGCCACGGGTGCTACTGACGCTTCTGTGAGTAAAGCTCATATTGTTGACCGCGACAAACGGGAAGCACTGACGGGAGCTTTGGAAAATCTCGATGATTTGATTGATCAGATCTTTGAGTCGCAGGAAGTTAGCATCAATCCCGTCTCTTCCCAAGCAACCTTCTTAAGGGAGCAAGAAATTCGAGAAGGCTGGCTGGTGTTGAGCCCATCTCAAAGCTAGCTAAATCTTAGCCAAGTCTAGATCGTCTAAATAACGCTGCTTTTTACGATTATTTTAGGAGACAACAATGGAGCAAATCAGCATTAACTTAGCCCTGGAAGAAGTCAATACAATCCTAGAATCCTTGGGACGACTTCCCTATAGCGAGGTTTTTCAACTCGTTCATAAAGTCAAAGCGCAGGCTGAGGCTCAGGTACAGGCGAATGACATGCGAAAGCAGGAACATCAGCCAGCGATCGCACAGGCCAACTCGAAAGTACTTGCATCAGAACCCCTTGCATAAGTATCAACTGTACTCTTTTCAGAAAAATAATTCACTTTGGAGAAAAATCAATGGTTAGTGTTGTTGACACCCGCCGTACTCAGGTTTCCGCTCGTCCCGATGTCTTGCAAATTTTCTTGCAGGATGAGGATGGACAAAATATTCTTGGAATTGATGATGGCGCATTAAGACAGTCGCTTCGGATTGAAATAGTTAATACCTCCGGGCGAGATCTTGAATTACAGCCCATCGCTGAGCGTGCGCTCAATGCCAAAACCTATCATTTTGCCGTCTCGTTTAGACCCGGCACTTTGGTAGATATTGACTCTGTCACCTTAAGCGAGATTGCCGATGGTTGGAGTATAACCTCCAAGGGTAATACGCTCTATTTTGGTATGGCCAAAAAGACGCTCATTCCTCAGGCTGAAAGGATGACGTTAACGTTGGAGAATATCAGTGCCGCGCCCGAAGGTGGCTCGCGGGGGACCAGGGTAGAAATCAAGTACGGCCAGCTGTTGTATCAAGGGTCTAATGAGACGATTAGCGGCAGCCGATTGCAGTATCTAAATATTGTTAATCAGCGTGGCAAAAAGCAAATTCCGCTATACGTGGGTCTTTTGGGCTCTAATACAATTCTCAATGATGGGCAGGAAAATGAATTGACCTTAACGATTCAAAGTCTTCCCAGTATGAGTGTGCCCTTTATTAGTGTGTCTCCTGAAGAAATAGAAGAGACTTTAGACAATCCTCCCAACACTAAAGTAGCCGCCCCTTCAAACGCTAACCGCGTACTCTCTTTAAAAGAAATCCAAAGGGGGAAAATCACCCCAACGGAGGAGCAAATCGCCAGTTCAGTCATTGTTAAGCCGGATGATACCAAGCGCACGGAAGGCATCTTAAAGCTGCGAGGCGCGAATGAAGGAACCTTAGATCAGGCGAGCAAGTTTACGATTTCCTTTGATGTGGCTTCAACAGAATCGAACGCGCCCCAAAATTGGGCCTTGTTGAATAACAATGATGCTGATGAGGTAAGAATTTCGGTTGAGGCTAATCAAGAACACTGGGGGTTTGGTGGCAGGGAAGCGCAGGGAATTAGTCCTCAATGGAGCTACATCTGCCAAAAAGGACGGCAGGTTTCAGGTCGCGAAGAGCTGCTCAGAATTAAGATCAAGAATCTCAAAACAATCTTGAAATCGGGCTATGCCAATCTGTATGTTCACTTTGAAAATATTCCAGGGTATTGGGATGGGCACATCACGGTTCCCATTCATAAAGGTTCGTTAGTCTATCGGGAAGATTCTACGGGTAAGGTGGGTTGCGTGGGAATTGGCACGGATAAACCGCAAGCTAAGCTCCATGTAAAATCCTCGCCGGGACTGGATGGGTTGAGTGTTGAGGGAGATACAAAGATCGAGGGGCATCTACAAGTTGATTCATTTGCCATTGATAAGTTGCAGGGAGGTTTACAGGTAGAGGGAAATACACAGATTTCAGGTAATCTCTCTGTCACTAAAGGTAGGGTCGGTCTTGGTACCACTAATCCGACAAATGCTTTTTTAGAAGTAGCAGGTCATGTTGCTCGAGTTGTCAATAAAAAGTTTGGTTATTTAGGCCCAAATGGTGCCTCGAAGAGTACTTTCAAGGGTAATAAGAACTGGGGAATTTACACTCGTCATAGTATCGGAGCCTATGACTTTCTTGCCCATTCCGATGCGCGGATCAAAAATATCCTGGGCCGGTCTAACGCTCCTGAAGACTTGAAAACCCTGATGGATATTGAGATTACCGATTATAAACTGCGGGATACTATCGCTAACGGGAGCAGCCCTCAAAAAAAGGTGATTGGTCAGCAACTTGCACAGACCTTTCCTCAAGCTGTGGGCAAAAAACTCACTGAGACGGTTCCAGACATCTATCAGGAAGCAGAAGTTCATGACGGCTGGATCGTGCTTGACACTAATCTAGAAGTCGGCGATCGCGTCAAAATCGTCACGGAAAACAGTGAAGAAGTTTCCGACGTTCTTGAAGCAGAACCCACCCGCTTCCGGGTTAACGTCACGCCTCAAACGTCTTCCCTATTTGTTTACGGTCGCGAGGTGAATGACTTTCATACGGTGGACTACGAGGCTATTTCGATGCTGAATGTAAGCGCCACTCAGGAACAGCAGCGCATCATTGAAATGCAAGGTAGGCGCGTTGCTGAGTTAGAAGCAAAGGTAGAACAGATGGCAGCAGAGCATACACGGGAGATTGCGAGCCTTACTAAACACTTGAGATGAATAGCACGGGCGATCGCACGTCTGAAATCAATATCGAACGCTGATAATCACCGGCTCATTCAAGAATACAAATAAACTTCAGGAGAACAAAAAAATGGTGGATGTGAAGCAGAGCATCAAAACAGCAGAAACAAATATTTTGCAATATAGACAGCAGCGAGCAATCCCACTTCCGTCTACTGAGCCGGATGCAAGATTGGCCGAGGAAGGTTTTCCGAAAAAGGTCTCAAAGGCATTTCAAAAGACCGCCGATAAGCTCAACTGCGTGGTCTGGAGCCGAGTACCCGGCAGGGCCTGCACGACACTGATCGACGAAGGCTACAACCTCAAGCCTTTTTACGTTCATGGAAAATCCTGTAATTGGGGGCCAATGGCGGGGTTTGTCTGTCAACTGCCTGCCCTGAATAAGTCGGGCACTAGCAAAATGGCTTATAACCTCAAAGAACATATTGAGTCTTTGGTCTGGTTAATAGCGACCCAAAGAACAGAAAGAGACCAAAATATAGTGGCCGATTCTCTTTTTCTCCCCCTTGTGATATCAGAAGCCCGCAAGCAAGAGCTGCTTGACAGTGATTTTTTGCCGAATCACAGCGTTATCAACCCTGGTTTGATCTGCGGTATCGCACAGGATAGCGATGAAACCGTTGCCGTCGAATACTTGCTGAAGAAGCAAGCTGCTCCCTCTACCTTGTGGAATGTCTATCATCGGAACATCTACATTAAGGATGCCCCCGGAGCAGGATACACCAGCTATTTGAGCATAAACGGAAACAAGTTTTCTGTGGAACAAGCAGATGCAAACAACGCCAAGAATGCTATTTCCGCCTCTTACAATGAGAGTATTCAAGCATCTATAAATCCTGAGAATATAGATGCCACCACTAGCAATAGCATAAATCGAGCGTTACAAGAACTTGGCATTGTACCGGCTAATAAACCCATCAAGCGTTTTTATCCAATTAATGGCGTTCAGAGTCCGTACTTGGCCTACAGAGACAACGCAAACCGCTATAAAAACGCAGTATCTGGCGATTATGACTTGTTTGCAGTCTGGCCTTTTACCCCGAATGCTTCATTCGAGATGACCACGCGCATCTCAGAGCTTGAATCAAAGCTTAACTCTGACCCCTCAGAGCCTGAGGACAGCCAGAATCTCTTTATCCCAGTTGAATCAAAAAAAAATGCATTGGAGATCACGAAATCTAGGAACGTTTTTATTGAATTTATTGGCACCTATCAAGAACTCGATGAGAAGGAGGATCCTGAAGTAGGCAACATCAATGATCTGGTGTCTATCACAGCTCAGACGCTTAACTCGTTAGTCCAGGCAATCTACCAGGGGCAGCCCGATGGCGGGCAGTTTCCCAATCGGGCCTTTCACAGTGACGAAGGCGGACGACCCGGAGTAGACGAGATAGAGTATCCCATTGCTTTCTTCGTGCCCAGATCACAATGGAGTCGTTTAAAACAGCATGATATAAAACAGCAAAACGTCCTCAAAAATACTGCGTTCGTAGTAGAAAACCACGTTGAGTTTCTTTCGCTAGTGAAACTGTTAAGAAGACGATTCTACGTTTTTCTACACGACGGATGGTTTATGCACTGGATGTGCTTAGCCGCTGGCAAGGCTGCTATAACTGAGCAAACAAACAACGTAGCTTTACCAGACAAGGCAAGACGATATCTTGAAGCCCGAATCAGAGAAATTGATGGTTTGGATATTGCTGCCTTGAGAGATATAGAGTCGCTATTACAAGAACTCCTGCTTTCGACTTCTCTTCCAGCGACTGCTGCGCTGACCAAAGCTTTTCAAGACGTAACTGAAAATTTCCTTGCGATCGCTACGTATCCACAATCTCCCGATGCTGCTGAGCGAAAAGATCTGATCTCGCCTTTAGAGATTAAACAACCCGAATAATCTAAATCTCTTTGAAAGTCTCAAGCAACTGTCAATAGACCTGTAAATATCAACAAGGGAAGGCTCCTCCCATGACAACAAACTTAGCCACAGCAACCTCTATGGTTTTCGATCAAGCCAACCTCAGCGAGGCTTGCCTGGATGACCTACAAAAATATTTCTGGACGCGAAGTATCGAGCTGGCTCAGCCAGAACAAGATGAAACCGAGGCGCAAATTCATCGCGGCAACGGCATGCTGCTGAACGTTGCCTGTCAGATAGAGGTGTTCAGCAAGGCCGATCAATCTTTACTGATTCTCTGTGCTCAGCCGAGTGAAGCTCCGAACTTTGGCACTTGTTTTCCTCTAATGCCTGGAGAATTGCCGGGAGAACCTGAAACAGGCAACTCAGCAGATTCTTTTTTCCTGCGCTTCGTGACGCTCCAAAATCCGCTCTGGCTCTATGTCTATTCGGCTTCGCCATTAGATGAACAGACCCTGCAAGCAGAAGTCAATAAACTGCGCCTTTGGCAGGAATGGTCTAGCCGAAATCAGCCATCGTTGCCGACGGAGAATGGACTAAATCTGTGGGGCGGCCTCTTACCTGATATTCTCGAACTAAAGTCTCTGACTGATTTCATTGGGATCGATCTCTCGGCATTTCTGGTTCAATCCAAGGTCACCTTTCCAGATGAGTTCCCTATACTCACCCTGCTACTGACTATAGGGTCAGAAGGCTTTCAATTTGGATCTGCCACCCTCAAAGACGCGGTTGTTGAGCTGTCCTCGCCACTCTATTTTTCACCGAACGATTCGCAGATTCGTCTAATTGGAACGCTGGATCTCAACGATGGTCAGCAGGGAATTGACATTGATATCGATTTCCCGCGCGATGACGATCTGATTACAGCCATCGGCACCTACAGTCATAATTCCCTGCCGTTTGTTGATGCCTCTGAACTCTCAGATTTACCGCCCTTAGAATCTCAGGGCAGCATCACCGTAGACCTACAGTTCTCTAAACGTGAAAAAAGCCTTGAACAGGCCAGCTTTACCCTTGATCTGGAAAATTGGACGCTGATTGAGGATGTGTTATCTCTCGATGGGCTGTTATTTAACTTCTCTATTGATGATCCCTTAGATGCCAACATTATTACGGCATCTATTGATGCTCAGGCAACGCTGGGCAAAGACAGTCAAATGACGCTTCTGGGTAGCGGCTATTATCCTAGCAATCAGTTTTATTTCGGTCTAGATACTCAAACTCCAGTCAAAATTGCTGATTTCGTAGCTGATTTAGGCGCGCCATCTGATGGCATACCCGACCTTACCATTAACGAGTTGAGTACCGAATTCAACCTGAATAGTGAGGAGTTGGTCGCCCGAGTTAATGTTGCTGGAACCTGGGAAATTATCAACAATGTAGAGTTGAATGCGCTACGCTTCCAAATTTATGGACAAGGGTCCTATAATTGTGAAATAGATGCC
>JBHJIY010000179.1:0-16859 GCA_050042985.1 Phormidesmis sp.
GCCTACTTCTTCCAGTCGCTTTGCCAATAGTGGGTCCGCATTGATGTAGGGCAGTACTGCAAAGCCTTCCTTTACCAGCTGTTCTGCTGCTTTCAGCGTATCTATTGGGTCAGGCAGCAGATACTTGGCGTCGGGAATCACCTCTAGCTTCACGAAGTTGTTTTCTTCCTGCCCCAGCAGCTTCGCCATTTCTCGGCCTAGGCGAGCGACGCGCACCGCTTCTTCTGCGTCCTTGCAGCCGGCCGTATTTGGCAGCATCCAAATTCTTTGCCAATCGATGGCTTCGGCCAGACCTTCGTGCCCTGGTGCATTGGTTTGTACTCGGCGCACGGCAACGGTCACAATTTCACTGCCGCTGGCTGCAAAGCTGCGGCGCATGGTGTCGAGGCTTTCGAACTTGCCTGTGCCGGTCATGAGGCGGGAGCGGAAGGTTTTGCCAGCGATGGTAAGGATGTCGGAGGCAGTGGTTGGGGGTGTTTCGAGAAGTTGCATCTGTGAAGAAATGGATGGTTGAAGATCTCGTAGGATAGGCATCTTGCCTGTCTGCTCAGCGTGCGAATTGCCTAAAAACCGCCGATAGCTGAAGGCTTCCAATAGTGGGTCGGTGTCGCCTCGAATGTGCTCTGCAATCAGTTTTGCAGTGATGGGTGCCAGTAAAATGCCGTTGCGATAGTGACCCGTTGCGAGCGTAAGATTTTCGCAAGGGCCAGCCCCGAGGATAGGTAGCTCATCTGGAGTCGTCGGGCGGTAGCCCCACCAGGTTTCTTCGATAGGGAAGGTGGCAAGCTCTGGATAGAGTGCGATCGCCGCATTCAAAACCTGCGTAATCCCAGCCGGTGTGTTGCCGCGAGTGAACCCCACATCTTCTACCGTAGCCCCGATAACAATGCGACCATCCCGCCTCGGCACGATGTAAACCTGCTCACCATAAAGCACTCTGTTTAAAGGTTGCGCCTTCCCGTAGCCAGCGGGAACTCGCAGCGACAGCATCTGCCCTTTGCGAGGCGTGACCGGTACAGGAACTAGCTCACCAGACCAAGCACCGGCTGCCAATACATAGTGTTCAGCGTGCTGCTCACCCGCTGACGTACGCAGGCCAACAACGTGCCCTTGCTTTTGTATAAAGCCCTCTACGCTGACACCCGACTGAATCGTGATCCCCCGATCCTGCGCGGCGATGCAGAGGGCTTGCATGAGGGCCCGATTATCTACCTGAGCATCTTCCGGGTAAAAATATCCGCCCGTAACCTGGGGACTCAGGCCAGGCTGATAGCACTGAATTGCTGCAGCATCGAGGTTTTGCGTTGTGCTGGGCTGAGAGCTACTTGCATGTGTCTGGGGCGTTGACGTGGCGTTGGAAAGGGCACTCTCTGACGAAGCGAGATGGGGCGCTAGAATGCCGCAGGGCCAATAGCCGGTGTCTTTCCCTGTGAGGTCTTCGAGCTTGCTAATCCAGCTGGGATAAAGCTCTAGGCTCCGCTGGCAGAGCTCAGACATGGGGCCGCTGGGTAGCTGCTCGGCACCGGGGGCGAGCATGCCAGCAGCAGCATGGCCAGCCGCCGCAGAGAAGTCTTTGCTCAAAATGGTGACTTGGGTGCCCTGCTGCTGTAGCTCAAGCGCGATCGCAAGACCTATTGTCCCACCACCCACAATTATGACGTCTGCTGCTAGGCCCATAGATAGTAGAGAGCGGAGAAAAGGAGGGTTAAGTCAAATGTCGGTAAGAGGCAGGTTCCAATGACGACAGATTTACCAGAGTGCTGGCACAGCGGTTGATGCTGGCCTAGCCTGAGAGGGTTGGCCATCTGAAACATTGGTGGGCGCTGGCTGCGCGATTTGAGTGTCGCTTTGAGCTGCAACGCCATCACTTGATAGGGAAATTGCTTCTACTTGGGTTGTTGCGACAAATGAGTCGCGCTCGACGCGCTTTTGACGCTGAATGTAGGTGCCGGCTTCCTCCAGTGGCGAGAAGGTAAGCGTATTGCTTGACTGGGAGCCTTGATCGTTTGTTTGAGCGTTAATGCGCTCACTGTTGCGATCGCGAACGATACTATCTTCTATGCGAGTGCCTGTTGTTTGGTTGGCATCGCTCTCTGTGAGGTCGCTATTGGCTCTGTTGCCGTTGGCCGGAGCACTTGTGATGGTCAGCGTTTGGTCATCAGTGCTGTTTGGTGTGCCCTGGGCTAACCAGTTAGCGGCGCTTCTAATGCCTAAAATAGCCAGTAGGAAAATACCAGCGATCGCGCCCCACAGTCCGAGATTTTCTCTGTTCATAAGTCCTTACCCATCACATCAAACGCTCTGTATCAACAAGCCTGTATCCAAAAGCCAGCTCCAAAAAGCCCGCGCACGTGATTACTCACATACTAAGCGATTTCGATAGATCTACGTAGGTCGCCTTTTGCCATTCGGGGCTATTTTACTAGGCGCTTGCGCTTCTCTTCTGAAATTTGCGTCGATTACAGATAAATCAGGTTTCCCTATTAAGTGTCTATTTCCTGCTTTGCGCTCCAGGCCACACCCTCTTGATGTCCCCAGAACCCCTCAAACTTGGTAATGCTAATGTCGCCCAGTACTTTGGTTTGGCAGGCAAGCCGAAGCGCTTTCTTGGGGTCGTGCGGGGGTAGATTGCGCCGAGCGATGTCTTTCCAATTTGTTTTAGAGACTGCGCCTTTATCGGCTTCGTCAATGGCGACTGCGCAAGTACCGCAAGTGCCGATGCCCATACAGTTGATGTACTTTGCTCTAGGGCTGTAGAGGTCTATATCGTTCGCCAGTAGAACCTCTCTTAAGTTCGCCCCGACAGCGCAGCTGACTGTTTTTCCTTGAGCAGTAATAGTAGGCATGGGTGAAAGGAGATGAATGGAAGCGAATGAAAATGAAAAAGTGCGAATGAGAAGGCGTGAATGAAAACTTTAGGGTGGTCTCAGGTAAGCTTCTCACTTAGTGAGTAGTCTTAATGCTATGTCCCTGACGTTACTATCACCCTATGACCCTTTGGATTTGGAAAACTTGGCAAGAGCGGCCCTATCTTACTTGTGATTTGCTTAGCGGGCCCCACGGTTTTTTTACGCGGCATACCTATCCACAAACGCCCGAAGACTTAGCTTCTGCCTTCGGCTCATCCATTCCGGTGTATCGCGTTAAGCAGATTCACAGCGCAGATGTGCTGAGCCCTACACAGATTGAGCAGGCAATTTCAGCGGGCCTTCCTAATTTAGAAGACGGTACACCCGCCCCCTTCCCGTTCGCCGACGGTGTTATTAGCGACCAGCCTCAACAGTCGGTCTGGGCCTGCTCTGCTGACTGTACACCTGCTCTCATCAGCGATACTTCAACTGGGCAAGTCGCGGCTATCCACGCTGGATGGCGTGGGACTGCGCAAAAGATTTTGCCCGAAGCTGTTTCAAAGCTGTTGGCGAATGGCAGCGAGAAAAAGAACCTGCGCGTAGCCCTTGGACCTGCGATCGATGGCAGCGTGTACCAGGTTGGGCGAGATGTTGCTGTCAAAGTTGGCAGAAGCGTCGCTGATGGCCATGCTTTGGCAGGCGACAAGGCATTGATCGAGCATCTGATGTCATCAGAAAATCCGCCTGTATTCGATGACGACTCCCCCGAGTGTGTTCGTTTGGATGTGCGGCGAATCAATCAAATGCAGCTGCAGCAGATGGGGTTGAGTGTGGAGCAGGTAGCGATCGCACCCCACTGCACCTACCAAGAGCCCGACAACTTTTTCTCCTACCGCCGCACCCAAGAAAAAAAGGTGCAGTGGGCGGGCATCGTCAGCGCTTGAAAACTACGCCTGGTCGTCTGCCGCAGGTGGCTTCCCAAACACAGGCGTCAAAAAGGCCACAATCACGCCAATCAAAAAACCTGACACATTGCGTACCACAGGCAGCAGCTCTGGCGTGCGAGTCACTACCGGACCCAACCCAAAGGCAATAAACAAAATGCCCCACAGGGGTGAAAACAAGAGCGCCCACTGCCACGCAATGCCATCGCCCTCTTTCCGAGGCTGCGCTGCAAAGCCGCAGATCACACCGCCCAAAATCGAAGTTACTAAGGTCAAAATCCACTGCTCACGCGGTAGACCCGGCACTACCGCACAGCCGCCCCGTTCCAAGCATGTTTCCAACGCGTTGATTGCGCCGAGTACCGCGCCATCTTCGCCGTTATCGCGGACATAGAACTGGTTGCCAAAACGCGTTTGTAGCTCAATCCAGAATGTTCTTGGCAGCAGCGGATAGAGCTGGTCGCCCACGCTAAAGTTCAGCAGATTGCCGCCTCTAGGGTCGGCGACCATCATGATGCTTTTGTCGTTGAGTCCCCAAAACTCTTTAACGGCGCGACCCGGCGTTTGGTCGAATTGGGTGAGTACTCGTAGCTTCCAGCCTGTTTCTTCTTCAAACTGAGGCAGCTTAGTGTTGAGATACTCTTCTTGAGCATCGTTCAAAATTCTTGCTAAATCGATGACGACAGTTGGCTCATCTGGCAGCAGCTCAGGATTATTGACTGCTTCAGCAGGCGCTGTTGGTGCCCAGGCCAAGAGCGCAACTAGGCAAACCATCAAAGCATTCGATAGGGCTTTCGACAGGACTTTTGCCGAGACCAGGTTCAAAACTGAGAGAGGGCCTTCTGTATTTTTCTGCTTCCTCTGGGGTGAAAGGGCTTGGAAGGAGTGACCGATACGTTGAGTCATTTGCCGAAGCACAGTTCTGGAGCAGATTTTCATTAGTTCAAGCCGGAGGCAGCGACGCCGTTAAGTTTACAGTTGTTTACTTAATTTTAAGATACCAGAGTCAGCGAAAAAAGGTTTGCTTCCATACCTTAGGCGTGAAGCGTCGCTTACGACGTGATTTCAGCATCCTCTGAAGCCGGTATCACTGGGGTTGCGTCTGGTTCGACTACGGTTTCGACTGTGGATGATGGTGCAGGCGAGGGCTCACTGGCCGCTGGCACATGATTTGATTTCTGAGAAGTCTTTGGCGCAGGTTGAGCTGTGCGACTGGCTGAGGAGGCCGTTGCCTGTGTCGGTGGGCGGCGCGTCGGTGGGCGGCGACGGCGACGAGGTTTGCCGGCAAGCACCTTGAGGGCAGCGCTCGCGCCTGCAAATAGGCTGCGAGTCGTGACTTGCGCTTTTTGAGCGTGAACTTTGGCTTCTGTGAGGCCTTTGTCGACCTGCTCAACGACGCTGCGAGCGCTTTGCACGCTGCCTGCGACTTCGTCGGTAAGGCCAGAGAGATCTTGCCCAGTGAGGCGCAGGTCGCGCAGGGTTGCGGGGAGTTCCTGATTGAGTGTGTCTAGTAGTTTTTCGGCGCTTCTGGCAGCTCTGGCCAGCTCTTGAAGGGTGAAAATGGCCACCGTTAGTAGGGCTACTAGGCTAATGGCTACCAGCAAAATAGAGATACCGAGCCAGAAGAAAGGAGTGTTCACTATTCGCTAGTAGGGTCGTTTTGAGAAGGAATAGTACCGTAGGGCTCTTCGTAGGTGCTGGGCTTGGGTATGGTACTTGATGGACCTTGAGGCGTTTGTCTTTGCCACTCCTCACGACTGGCAGATCGCCCGGCAATGACAGCTTCGCGCAGTCGGCCTAGGGTTTGTTCCCAGTTCTCTAGGCTGGTATCCGACAGGCGATCGGCTTGGAATTGGATACTCGTCGCTAAGTCTTCAGCGAGTTCTGGCAAGGCATCGGCTGATTTTTTGAGAATGCGCCTGGTTTCTTTGCCCGTGCGAGGAGCGGCCAGTATGCCTGCGATCGCACCGAGCGCTGCGCCAATAATCATGCCCCCTAGGAGTCCGTCTGATTTGTTGTCTGCCATGGCTGCTTTCCTTTTGCTGCTTTTAAGCGTACTTCAGACTCGGCTGGTGATGCAAAGCTTGGCCTGCCCAAAACGCCAGGCAACAAAGCCCGAGTGCCCACGGCCCTATAAATCAGCAGCAGCCGTAGGAGCTTGAGCAGGCGCAGGCCCTGCTGAACTTGGTGCGATCGCTGCTGCAACCGCGCTAGCTCCAGTCGAGTCTCTGCCAGCTGAACGCGCCCGAGCGTGATGCTGTAGCCTAGCTGCCTAGGTGATACAGATACCCTTTGTAGTTTGGCTGTCAGCTGCCGAAGCTGAAGGCACCATCTCCACAGGCCAACGGCCAGACAGCCGATGAGCCCAGCGAGTAAGCAGTTGATGATAACGACAGTGACCATGATTGATATTCCTTTACCAGTCCGGTGCGTAGCTCATCACCAACGGCGTAAGTCCTAGCTCTTCGGGTAGCTTGGCATAGGCCTCAAAAAAAGCCACCACCTCTCGAACCGTTGGCCTACCGCGTTTGGCCCCAGTTGCTCCCGCAGCGATAATGCAGCCGCAGCAGCTGCTGTTGCTGGCACTGTTGTTGCTCCATTTCTCCAGAGCTTGGCCATCAGTTGGGTCGCTGATTTCGTATTCATTAAATAGGTGCAGATATCCTTTGGCGGTTTGAATCAGGCCAATTTGAAAGACCTGTCCGCTCATGGGGTCGCTGCCAGGGTTGAAGCAAATGGCGCGAATACCGCCCTCTTGCTTGATGCGCTCTACCAGCTGTTTTGCCTTGGGGCGGGTGGTCTGAATGGTGAGGATGGGCCATTTGGCTTTGCTGTTGGCTTTGCTCGCTGGCAGCGTTTCTGGTGTGTCTAGAAAGCGCTGATAGTAAATGCGGCGATGGGTTCGCAGCGGTTCGATGTCTTTTTCCTTGTGGCTACCCAGCATGATGAGTGAGCCTTCGGGCACGCTGTCATCTACGATTGCCGCATTTTCTATATCTTCTGAGGGATCGGCGATGAGTCCTGCAGGGAGTCCTTCTTTCTGTAGCGTTTCTTCGAGAAAAGCCGTAGAGACGTCTGGCAGCGTCGATACTTTGACGTTAATAGTCTCTGCGGTGTTTTGTCCAATGCTTTGGTCGATGTTTTGATGGTCGGCCCCAGTGCTTTTACCAGTGCTTTTGCTAGCTGTTTTAGCCGACACTTTGCCGGCTGTCTTGGCAGCTGTTTTGGACGATGTTTTGGCGGTGATGTTGGACTGTGCTGATGTTGGCGCTGCCAGCGATAGCTCTAGGTCGTAGGCAGGGTTGGGAATGCGGAAGCGATTGCTGACAGGCTGCAAGGCAAAGTTTTCGGCGCTGATGTCGTTCTTTCTGAAAAAACGATGCAGCGCTTCTAAAACGACGATGAGGCTAGCCGCTTCTTCTTCTGCCAGCTGCGATCGCAATCCTTCTAGCGGATGTAAGCTGCCAAACTCGTAGTCCACCGTCATTCGCTTCGGCGTCTCTACAGATTTGAACAGCGGTAAGGGCGATGTGCCTTCTTCTGGATTGAAATTAATAAATAGACAGTTTTGCTCCAAAAAAGCCTGCTGCATATCGTCTGAAGAACCGTCGCTGTGTAGCAGCTTGTGGCGAAACTGCTTAAGCGAATCGAGATTGCGATAGAACAGTAGGCCGTACTCCATCCCAGCTAGGCCCAGCACCGATAGATAGAGCGTGTTGATTTCCCAGCAGTTCAGCTCAATGGCCAAAATCTCCTGTTCACTGAGGTGTTTCCAAGGCGCGTCTTCCCACAGCACAGCTGACTTTTCTAGCAGGCTATTTTCAAAATTTGGTGGGAGCTTAACCTGAGGAATATCGGGCGCCTGAAGCTTTTCAAAAACTTCGTCAATAACGGGCAGCTCTGGCGCGTACTCTACGGGTATATCGAGTGCTTGCAGCGCGCCGCGTAAAAAGAACTGAATCTCGCGATCTCGCACCACTACTTTGCGCGGTCTGGCGGGCTCTACCCTGCCCTGGGGCGCTTCAATCGCTTGTAGCAGCGTGCGCACAATTGCTTCGTGCCCAGTTTCTTGCGGAACGACGTTGAGCCCTCGAACAATCCCTTGCAGGCTGTCCACCCACAAAATACAGTCGCCTTGTAATGCCTCTGATCGGTCGTTGAGCCCTTTTCCATTAGCGGTTTTACTTCCCCCAATCGTTTTTCCCATTGCAGCTTTGCCAGCCGCTGGTAGCGGCCGGCGATCGCATTCCCAGACGCTGGTAAGCCTGGGAAGCTGACTCAGTCGGCGACAGGTAAAAGGGCTCAGTTGATGCATGGGGTAAGGATTTCAGCTGAATAGTAGATCGATATAGCGTTCTAATTCTATCGAGTTCGGTCGATTACACCAGAGAAAGCTGCACTTTATTTCACGAGCGTGCAGATGAGCTTAAGCCTAAAGGACGCCAAAGGCGAATGAGCTAAACTGATGAAACTATCGATTACTCAAATCAACCTACCTTAATCACACTGTATATCTATGGCACAAACCATTCCCTCGGATCAGGCCACCACGACTGCTGCTAAGAACGATGTTGTAGATCTCCCTGGTGTCGTTGCCCAGACAGCCCCGGCTGAAACTGCCGCTGGCAGTGACCGTGGCATTTTGATGTCTGAAGCGGCGCTAGCCCATGTAAAGGCGCTACGCGATAAGCAAGAAGGCGATTTGTGCTTGCGTGTGGGCGTGCGCCAGGGCGGCTGCTCTGGGATGTCCTACATGATGGACTTTGAGGATCCTAACAATATTGGTGAGCACGATGAAGTGTACGATTACGATGGCTTCAAGGTGATTTGTGATCGCAAGAGCCTGCTGTATTTGTACGGTCTCATGCTCGACTACAGCGATGCGCTCATCGGCGGCGGGTTTCAGTTTACAAACCCCAACGCCAACCAAACCTGCGGCTGTGGTAAGTCGTTTGGGACATAGCCGGTTGTAATTGGGTACAGCAATGCTGAGCCCCTACGTCTTCTATTACTAATATGCAAACCTTAGAAACTCAATTTGAAGAAGGCATCGCTCGTTACAAAGACGGCACGCCTGCTGTAGAGCTACTGCCTGTCTTCAAAGATATCTGCGCCAAAGCGCCAAAAAACAGCGCTGCCCAAACCTGTTTGGCATGGCTTTACCTACTGGCCGACAAGCCCAACGCTGGCTACAAAGCCGCCCAGCGAGCAGTAAAGCTCATGCCTAAAGATCCTCAGGCGCGGATTAATCTGGCGATCGCTATGCTAGAAACTGGCAAAAGCGGTGTCCGCGACCAGGTCGACATGGTGGGTCAAATGCTCTACGCGGTAGATGAGCTGAAAGCTGAGATCCAGGAAAACTTTGAAGAAGGATTAAGAAGAAAGCCTGATTGGAAGAATCTCCAGCGCATTCAAAAATGGCTGTTTGAAGACTGATCCCTGCTTGCTGCAAGTGTTTTAGCTGCTTTTTCAAGACATCTACGCTTTACAGAACTTAGTCTAGTTTTGTGACTAAACTCATTAAAAGAATGGCGGAGATTGCCCTGTAGGGTGATCCCCGCCATTCTTGTTAGGGCCTTTTCTGGTGCGGTTTTGAGGGATGTTAAGTAGCATGTAAAGCCCGGTGTCACTGCCCTCAAAGGACTGTGTAAAGTTCGGGTAAATAACTTAACGAGCGATCCCCGAGCTGACTGATAAGCTTAGGTTAATCGGTTGATAAGTCTTCCTTAAGTGGTTGACATCAACTTTGCATCTACCACAACATTATCCACTTGTAGGAGCCGCCTATTATGAACCTTAAGAACGTCGCGATTAAGCCAGAAACTCGCAACCACAAAGGATTTTTTGTACAGGACGCAGACTATACCTTTGTGGAACTCGATAAGTCTGGCTGGGCCTTAATTTGTGTTGATGACGCCGTTTGTCACTACGTTGATCCTGACAACCTGCTGACTGCTGAACTCGATGCGCTCAAAGCCGTATAGCTTTTAGGCCTTTATTTTAAAGGCCTTTGTATCCATCATGAATAATGACTGTATGGCTGCTTCGCCCGCGAGGCAGCCATCTTTTATGAGAAACTGCGCTAATACTCAGTAACATTCACACACCACTTCACCAATAAATCAAAATTCATTGTTATGAAAGATCGATTGCTCAGCGGACTGAACACGGTGCTGATGTTTGACTTGTTTTTTGTGCTGTTCAGCTTTGCTTGGTTTGCGATCGCCCTTATTGGCCGCGCTACGAATGTGAACCTCGGTTTCGATATCTGGTATAGCCTCTGGGAGCCTGTGATTATGCCTGCTATCGGTATTTTGATGGCAGGGGCGTTGGTGAGTGGACTATCGAGCTGGGTGAGTAAGAAATTTTTGCAGGATACGTGAGGGCAAAACCCTTACCAAGACCCTCTTGTCCGCTCGTACCACCTCACCAGCACCTTCGCCAGCTTCTTCGGGTCGTGTCTTACCGTTGTATTGCTTTCACTCATCACATTCGCAATCACAATCCGCCTGCCCGACTCAATCACAGCCTTTCGGTCCAAAATACCGGGCGTAGAGCCCTCTTTCAAATATCGGTCGATCGCTTCTTCCGACGGCAGGCGCTTTTGCACTAGCACCGCATCAAATAGATAGCGTCCGCAGGCTCTATCGATCGATTCGATGTGCTTGGAGACGGTGTAGCCCTGGGCTTCACCGGGTTCGCTCATGATGTTGCAGATATAAATGCGAGGGACGCGGCGAGCCGCGATCGCTTCTACAATCTCCGGCACTAGCAGGTTTGGAATAATGCTGGTGTACAGGCTGCCAGGGCCCACAATGATATAGTCTGCGCCATTAATGGCTTCTAGCGCTTGCGGTAGGGCTGGCGGCTCTGCTGGCTCACAGCCAATTTCGTCAATGCTGCCTCTGGCCTTTGTAATGTTCGACTCACCCTTGATATGGCGACCGTCGCTGAGGTTGGCCCACAGGCTGACGTCGCTGAGTGTGGAAGGCAGTACGCGTCCGCGAATGGCGAGTACCTGAGAGCTGGCAGCGATCGCCTTTTCCCAATCCCCTGTAATCTCATTCATTGCCGACAAAAACAAATTGCCAAAGCTATGCCCGCTCAGCCCCGTGCCCGCCTCAAATCGATACTGAAACAGCTCGGTCAGCAGCTTTTCCTCATCGGCTAGGGCCGTCAGGCAGTTGCGAATATCACCTGGCGGAATACCGCCCATTTCTCGGCGCAGCCGCCCAGAAGAGCCGCCGTCGTCGGCCACGGTGACAATGGCGGTGATGTTGGCGCTGTAGTGCTTTAGGCCGCGTAGCAGGGTAGAGAGGCCAGTGCCGCCACCGATGACGACAATGCGAGGGCCCCGGTTTAGCCTTCTGTGAGTGGCGATCGCATCCCACAGATTATCTTCTCCGTTAGCCGGGAGCAGCACTTCTACAATGGCTCCTAGCGTGCGCGTTTGCCCCCAAATCAGCAGCAGCAAACCGCCGCCTACGGCCAATGGCCCGCTGATGTAGTTTGGAATCAGCTGCGTAATCAGGTTGAGTAAGTTGCCAACAAACCTCACCGTGTAAAACACAGGCGTAAGCTTGAGCCACACCATGATGCCTAAGCCAATGGCCACGATGCCCACTGTGCTCAAAAATAGCCAGCGCTTTACAAATAGGCCCGGTCTCAGCCATTTCATAATGCGCCGGGGCTGGTCGTATAGCTTTTTACGGGTTGGGCGCATGGCGAGTGCTCAAGGCGGACGATTCGCGGCTCGGTGGGATCGTGTCGCATTAGGGTTATACAGCAAAAGGGGCTAGCAATATAGCGGGCTGTACACACACCGCTGACAGGTGCACTGGGATCGCTGTTTTTCCAGATATTGTTTCTTAAACATTAGGAGAAGTTAATATGGGAAGAGTTTGCTGGGTAAAATCCAACTAACGCTAACTTACAGGCTTTCCACAAAGCCGCTATCGACAGCGGTTACATAAAACGCTATCTCGCAAGAGGATATGGTGAATTCTGGAACAACTGAATTTTCAGCTGAGGATTCAGGCAATTTTCTGAGTGGCCCAATGAACGAGCAGACAAATGGATTCCAATCCGGCCAGAAAAACGGCCAGAAAAACGGCCAGAAAAACGGCCAGAAAGATGGCCAAAAATATGGCCAGCTGGATCAGCAAAGCGATTGTAGTGACTCTGGGCCACTAGTCACTTTAAAGGGCATTTCTAAGCAGTTTGGCTCAAACCGTGTCCTAAACGATGTTGACCTGACGCTAGAAAATGGAGAAGCGATCGCAATCATCGGTCCTTCGGGCACCGGTAAATCTACCATCTTGCGAATTATTGCAGGGCTGCTCGCGCCTGACCACGGCGAAATTTGGGTGGGTGGCCAAAAGCGAATTGGCCTGATAGAAGACGCCCCCGCTCCCATTGGCGTTGGCATGGTATTTCAGCAGGCTGCCCTGTTTGACTCGCTGACCGTTGCCGAAAATGTTGGGTTTTTGCTATACCAGCACTCCCGCCTCTCTCGCCGCGAAATCAAAGGACTGGTACTCGACGCGCTCTCTGTCGTTGGCCTGCCTGACGTGGCAGATTTGTATCCTGCTGAGCTGTCGGGCGGTATGCGTAAGCGAGTAAGCTTTGCTAGAGCTGTAATGGCCAATCCTCACGACCCGAGCGCTCAGCCCAGCCTTTTGCTGTACGATGAGCCGACAGCAGGCCTAGACCCAATCGCTTCTACTGTGATTGAAGACCTGATCCGGTCGATTCAAAAGGGCAACGCCTGCCGGTCGTATCTCATTGTGACTCACCAGGAAAGTACGATTCGGCGTACGGCAGATCGCGTCATTTTTCTTCATGCCGGACAGGTACAGTGGATGGGAGGAATCAATGAAATCGACACCACAGACAACCCATTCGTACGCCAGTTCTTTAGTGCAAAAGTGCAAGGCCCCATTAACGCTGGGGCTGGCGTGCATCGGGCGTCTCGTTAGATACACCAGCCGGAACATCACACGTAAGAAAACTCATGCGGGCACGAACAATCAGAGAAGGGTCTGTGGGGCTGCTAATCCTATTGGGGGTTGGTTTATTTGGAGGGTTGGTGCTGTGGCTTCGTGGCTTTAACCCGGCCAATCGCCCCTATCAGATCATCGCCGAATTCGATGACACTATGGGTGTTCAAATCGGTACGCCGGTGCTTTACAGAGGGGTTTCTGTCGGGCGTGTAATGTCGATTGATGCCAAGCCCAATTCGGTGGATGTGGGTCTAGAAATTACTGAAAAAACGCTGCGAATGCCTAACGAGGTGACCGTAGAAACGGTGGAGTCTGGCCTAATTGGCGAAATCTCCATCGAAATTACGCCTTTGGTTGCGCTTTCTGCAGCGGCGAATGACGTAACGCCGGTGGGTAAGGGTTGCGACAGCAGTTTGATTTTGTGCGACGGTGACCGATTGGAAGGCATTATGGGGCCGAGCTACGAGGAGCTGCTGCGGTCGGCCAGTGCGCTGACCAAGCTCTATGCGGATCCTGAACTGCTCGCTCAGCTAAAGGAAGTGCTGCAAACTGTCACCGCGACTTCCGCAGATGCAGGCAGGCTGGCCCAAGAAGCCACACTGCTCACCCAGCAGGCTCGCGATGAGATTGTGCCCCTTTCAGCGTCTGCTCAAGTTGCGACAAACTCTGCGGCAGCGGCGGCCCAACAGGTGCAGGCAACGGCAGCAGACTTTTCGCTCACAGCTTCAGAAGTCAGCAGCCTGATTGGTGAAAATAGAGGCGTGCTCGTCAATACGCTCGACAACGTTCAGGTGGCGAGTCTACAGCTGCGCAATGTGGCAGATAGCCTAGGCCCTACTTTCGAGAGTGGTGAGCTTGTTGGCAACTTAGAGGCTTTGGTCAACAATGCCACCGTAGCGTCTGAAGATTTGCAAGCGATTACCTCTTCGCTCAATACCCCAACTAACCTAGTACTGCTTCAGCAGACGTTGGAGTCGGCTAGAGACGCCCTGGCCAGTGCGCAAAAAGTGATGGCAGACGTGGATGAAATTACCGGTGACCCCGTCGTGCGATCGCAGATTCGCAACCTTATAACCGGGCTAGGCGCGCTGGTGTCTTCCACGCAGTCGCTAGAGCAGGAGACGCAGCTAGCACAGCAGCTGGCACCTCTTGGATCATCGCAGTCTGTGTCTGCGTTAGACGCTGCGTTTTCCGCAGCCACGACGGATGGAAATGTCTTTGGTGAAGAGACAGCTGGTCTGACTATTTTGGCTGCGCCTGAGCGATCGCAGTTCGAAACTATTCAGCGGCCTGTTTTGGTTTTCGACGGCGATCGCTATGTTTTGCGGTCGGCCTCACAGCTGGCTGAAGGGTCTGGCACATTATCAAATGCGAAAGGGTCACATGTGAAAGAGGCAAACCCTCAGGCTCGGCCGGGTCGAAATTAGGTAGGAAGCCAAAATTAAGCGAAAGATTGATAAAAATTGGTTTTGGCCTAGCGACCTCGGGATTTTCGGGAATAGTAAGAAGTGTATGGATACATACTCTGCACTTGTGTGCCACTTCGCTATCAGGTCATGGCGGTTTCAGCAGCGACTGATGCCATCACCCCCATGGCAAACATAACGGCTCAATACGCTTGATTTTATTTTTGATCTTATTTTCATGAGATTTATTTAGGGTGACTTATTCTCCACTAGTACAGAACTCTCACGGGGATGATGCGTCGCAGCCTGAGCGGGTGTTGGAGTGTGCTCCGAACGCTGTGCCTCCGAACGATTTGCTAGGTGTGCTGCTGAGCCGAGTGAGCTGTTTACTGCATTGCCCTACTGATACGCCTAATTTGTGGCCTCAGGTGCTGGCGGCAGTCGGTGAAGAGCTCGCGTGTGATACGGCGCAGCTGTTTTGGTCTGAGCCAATGATGCCGGTCTCGGTCAATCATTGGGGGGCGGGCACGCTCCCTACGATGGGTGTAGTGGGTGGCCTATGGTCGCAGCTGGCACTCCCGGCAACGTCGCTGGCCGAAAAGCTTTGGTGCTCCCAAGCGACCGATTTGCAGGCGCAGTTAGCCCATTTGGTCGAGGGCGGCATTTTTCACATTACGGGTATTTCGACCTATTCGCCTGAAGATTGGCCCGCGCAAATGGTCGAAATCTTTGGAGAATCAGCTCAGCGGCATCTATTACTTTTGCCTTTGCGACAGGGCGAAGACTGTGTGGGCGTATTGGCGCTGTTGCGGGCGAAGCGCGTCCTCGCTGAAGCGATGGAAAGCGATGCCTCTGATGCCTCTATAGAAGAAAATGACGATTCGGTAGAGCCTGATACTGACGACTGGTCTGCCGAAACAATTAGCTGTATTGAGGCCGTTGGGACTCAGATTTATTTGGCGATTCAGCGATCGCGCGTAGAGCGTCTTTTTCGCAGTCGCAATGCCCGTGACCAGCTGACGCAGCTCCCAGATCGTCTTTTGTTTAATCAGCAGCTGACGCGCTCAATTGCGATCTCGCTAGAGAAAGACGTCATGCTGGGGGTCGCTTTCCTTGACCTAGACCGGTTCAAGAATATCAACGATACGCTGGGCCATGCGGCGGGAGACTGCTTGCTGAAGCAGGTGGCCGAACGCTTGCAGAGCTGCCTGCGCGGCTATGACGTAGTGGCTCGCTGGGGCGGCGATGAATTCACGCTGTTGTTGTGTGATTTGCGATCGCCCGAAGAAATTACCAGTATTGCCGAGCGCATTTTGCAGCGGCTGAGTGCGCCTTTTCATGTGCAGGGCGAAGAGCTATACGTGACGGCCAGCCTAGGAATTGCCCTCGCACCCTACGACGGTGAAGACGAGCAAACCCTGCTATGCAATGCCGACGCGGCTATGTACCAGGCTAAAGCTCGTGGCCGTAACAACTACCAAATCTACTTTGAAGAAATCAACGCCGATGCGCGCACTCAGCTCAACTTAGAAACAGACCTGCGTAAGGCGCTAGACAACGACGAACTCTTTTTGTGCTATCAGCCCCAGGTAGATTTGCGCACCGGGCGGTGGATTGGGATGGAGGCGCTGATTCGCTGGCAGCACCCGACGCTGGGGATGATTCCACCGGGCAAGTTTATTGTGATTGCCGAAGAGACGGGGTTGATTGAGCCGATTGGGAAATGGGTATTGCAGGCAGCGTGCAGACAGTACTGCCAGTGGCAGCAGGTGGGCTTTCCTCAGCTGCGCCTAGCGGTAAACCTGTCGGCTCAGCAGTTTCATCGCAGTAACCTGGTGCGTTCTGTCGTTGAAGTGATTCGAGAAACCGGCTTCGACGCGCGCTACCTGGAGCTAGAAGTTACTGAAAGTGCGGCCATGCACGATGTGAGCTTTGCCATTGAAGTGCTCAAAAAGTTCTCCCATGTCGGCATTCAAATTGCGATGGATGACTTTGGCACCGGCTATTCTTCGCTGAGTGTACTCAAACACTTCCCGCTAGATACGATTAAGATCGATCGCTCTTTTGTGCAGGATTTGGTCGATAGTCCTAGTGATGCGGCGATCGCCTCCACCATCATCGCCCTTGCTAAGGGCCTAGACTTCAAAGTCCTAGCCGAGGGCATTGAAACGCCTGAGCAAATGGCTGTGCTGAACGAAATGGGCTGTGACTATGCGCAGGGTTACTGGTTTAGCCGTCCGCTGACGGTACAGCAGGTCGATGAAATGCTGGGCTCTGGCAACTTTGCTGAGATTGCCGGGCTAGGGCAGGAATAAGGTATGGCAAAGTGCCGAACGCTATGGATCAGCAGGGAATATCGTTGTCCGATGCCTGCATGTCCCAAGGAACAACTGAGAAGAAGAAGAGGGTAACGGCCATAATGAGACCGCTGCCGATGAACTGAAAGCCTGGATAGTAGTTCAGCCCGACGATGGCTAGAACGTGAACGATGCAGGATGCGCTGAAGCAACGCGATCGCATCCACACTGCCATTGCGCCATAGCCTGCTGCGCATAGGCTCAGCCACAGCAGACATAGGTTAGACAGAATGAAGCTGACGCCATAAAAGATGCCGTAAGTGGTGAGCAGCATACCGGCGGTCATGAGCCCTGCCCAAAG
>JBHJIY010000180.1:0-8646 GCA_050042985.1 Phormidesmis sp.
AGACTGTCCGCAGAAGCCAGCTTTGCCTTTAGCTGTCCGCGCTCTTCTAATATGTGGGCGTACTTAGCCAGCTCATCTTCAAGCACTCGGTACTCCTGCCGCAAAACCTGAATTTCGCTTTCTGAGACGGCCAACTGTTCGCGAATGGCCCAAATTTGATTTTGGACTTCGTTGCGTTCATCAGCAGTGCGATCGCGCAACGCTTGCCACGTTGTCTTTCCCAGTGTCTGTTCACATAGCGGGCAGTGTGCCTCATCCGGGTCTTCTAGCAGCCGTAGGGTTTGGTCTAGCTGGGCTAGCTCCACTTCATGGTTCAGCTGGTTAGCCTGCAAACGCTCCATAAAGCTGCGGCGCTCAATTCCCTTTTGCCGCACCGCTTCCTGGTACTCGCGGCGTTGTTCCAAGTGCGCAATTCGGTGAGATACTTCATCCGCTTTCTCCAGCAGTTGAGTAGACTGCTGCTGCGTTGTGATCCGCGCCTGTTGCGTGTCTAGTGCTTCTATCTTTGTCGTCAGCCGAGTGTGTGCCTGTTCTATCTGGCCTTTTATTTCCAGGAATCGTTGTCGTAGGGGTGCACTTTCAGCTTCTATTTTGTCGAGCGATCGCAGCTGCTTTTTAGCCTGTTTCAAGGCTGCCAAATTCTCTATAACCTTATCTTTTTTGGCCAGAGTTTTAACGACCTCCTGCTCCTGTTCGGCCAGCTGCGTGAGCTGCGCACTGTATTGAGCTAATTGAATTTGCGCTTCCTGGTACTGTTGTTGGTGCTGCTGCTGTAGCTCTATCCTTCGCGCCTGCGCTTGTTGATAAGTCTGAAACTTCTCAGACTGTTCTTCTTCTTGTACTGTCAGCGTCTCTAGCGCCTGATAGTGTTGCTGAATCTCTGCGGCCTGTTCTAGGATGCTTTCTACTTTTTGAAGCTGTTGCTGCGATTCTTCTAAAGCTGCTTTGTTTGAGTGCCATGTTGTTTTTTGGTGCTGATGCTGTTGTTGAGTTAGTGCTAGTTTTTGTTGTAGAGTTTGTCTTTGCTGCTGTTTCTTCCCTAGCGCCTTCAGCCTTTTCCGATACCGCCATTGGTCTGTTTCTTTTCCTTTTACTGCGGTCTGTAGCTGCTCGTGCTGCTGCTGAATGCCTTCGCGCGATTGAATTTGCTGGGCCAGCTGAGTTAGCAGAGCTTCCAACGGTTGAATTTGCGCTTTGTAATCGCGAGCTTGTTCTTTGGCCTGTTCTGCTAGCTGGTCGTAATGTCCTAGTTTCAGTAAGTCTGCCAGCACCTGCTTGCGTTCACTAGGACGCTTCAGCATAAATTCGTCGGCTCGCCCTTGCCGTAGGTAGGCAGAATTTACAAAGGTGTCGTAGTCAATTTTTATCTGTTGAATGATGTACTGCTGTGTCGCCCGTACTCCCTTTTGAGTCAGGCTTTTGAACTGTTGTTCTGTTGCTGTGGGCTTTTTTGCGGCCCCTTTAGCGGAGTCCACATTTGCGCGCACCTTATTTGTTTGAATCTGAAACTCTAGGGCACTGGTCTGATTACGACGACGAGTGCGAATAATGCGATAGCATTGCCCATCATGAATAAAGCTAAAACTAACCTGCGCTTCTTTCGCACCCTGACGGACAATGTCATCTTCAGCGGTTACCCGGCTTTGGCCCCACACGCACCAGGCGATCGCCTCTAGCAAAGAAGACTTGCCGGCTCCGTTGGCTCCACACACGCAGGCTACATGCAGCCCATCAAAATCTAGAACCACCTCTCGGTAGCTCAAAAAATTCTGAAGCTTTAGCTGCTGAGGGATCATTCACCACTAATCTTGCCCCACCTCGACAGGGCTTCACCGTATTCGTGCGACTGCTGTGTGCGAGTCTTGCGAATACTTCGGCGTAAGGTAGCATGGCAAGAATCCTATCCTACATAATACAAATGAACTTAAGTACGTTTGATCTTGAAGAATTAGAGATTTGAATGATTGCGATCGCAACCGATCCGGCTAGCTTATGCGATTTTGCAGGTGATATCCCCACAAATAGCTTCGGACAGCTGATAGGTCTCCACACAAGCACCCACAAGCCGCGCGCCTTGTAAGTTTGCGCCTTTCAATAAAGTACCCTTTAGGTTTGCCCCACTCAGATCAGCATATTCAAGATTTGCAGAGCGTAAATCAGCACCAGCTAAGCTAGCACCGACTAGGCTGGCGTCTTTTAGGTTGGCGCCAATCAAATGCGCCCCCTTCAAATTACAGCCACTCAAGTCACTACTAGTAAGTTCTGCACCTGTCAGTATTGCCGCTGTTAAGGTGGCCCGACTGAGATTTGTGTAGCTTAAGTCTGCCCCTGTAAAGTCGCAGCGGCTGAAATCTGCACCACTCAAAAATGTCCTGGGCAAAGAGGTCGCTCGAAACGAGTCGTCCGAAAAGTCGCGATTGCCCTGATTGTACCGACGTAATAGCTGCTGAAGATTCATAAAAGATAGCCTCCCGCTACTAAGCAAAATCATCGCTTTGCTTAGCACCTGTTCCTGATTAAAACGATATTCTCTTCTCCCCATCGATGTCTTAAAGATAGGTGAAAAGTTTGAGGAACTTGTGAGGTCTGTGGCTTGCGGATGCTACAGGCCTGCGAGTGTTACATTGGCGCTCGCCGACTGCTCTGCCCATGAATGCTCACCATAAAAGGCACCGCGTAGGTCAGCAGTCCCGATACCCAGCGCACTGTACTCATTTCGCCATTCATCACTGCGCTACCGTGATTGATGGTGAATAGCAGTGTGCCTACACAGAGTGCGACGCGTATAGCTTTGACTCGGCAGTGCTCCTGTGTCAACGTAAATTTTATTCGACGAATGGTGCTGTGTCTAAAGGTCATTTAAGTTTTATTGCGGTTCCTCTCTTAAAAGTAAACCATCTCGATCTCAGTTGTCGTGCTCCCAAAGACGAAGACCGCCGTTTCGTAGAACTCTGGTGCGCTGGTCTGAACCACTGGGTTACGAGAAAAGCCAAACCCTTCCGTGGGTATGCCAAACGTTCCTCGGTTGATTTGCTCATCTTCGTTTTCGTCGTGCAGCACCGAAACAGCATAGGTTCCCATGCTCAGCTCAGAAAACGTAACAGATAGCAACGCTTCTGTTGCTGCCGTTCCATCTGTCGGGTTTTCTGCCTGTGTCTGAACGATTTCTGAATCAGCCGCAATACATTGCTGCGCGACTATCGCTTCTGCGTCGTTAGGAAATCCCGCGCTACTGTCGTACAGGCTAAAACATACCTGCCCTTCTGCATTTTTTAATCCGCTGATTTGTACTGTCAGGCTACCGCTAGTAGGTAACTCCGCTTTTGCAGGCGTGTTGCCAACCTGCGTAGCGGCTAGCAGTGTTAGCAAACAAGTCCCTGCTATCCGGCCAGCCGGAAGATTTGATAAATACATTCTCTGACCAAATAAACAATGGATATTGAGCAAAAAAGCAGAGCACAAGAGGCTCTGCTTTTTGGAGGCGCTACCGTAAGTGCTTGATGGCACTGACAGGTAGCGTATATCCCGTGGGGGCGTAGCACGCTACGTTCCTACTCGTCATCATCTTCGTCGTCATCAGAAGGATATTCAAAACTATTGGATTGATTGGTCAGTACAGATTTACCGAGAGAAAGCGCGCGCTGTGCTTGAATAGCGGCTTTGCGATTCCAGGTAGCTCTGCGACTGTTCCGCTTGGATTTGGAGGTTTTCTTCTTGGGAGCCGCCATGAGCGTAGTGTCTTAATTAAAGTGCAATAACCTTGTAAGTGTAGTGCATTTTTGCTCTACGTAAAAGAGCTCATACGAAAGAAACCTCATGAAAGAGCACTATGAAGGCGACTGCGCGAAAGAGACTGCGCGAAAGAGAACGAACCTTCAAAAAGATGGCTATCAGCATTCTAAAAATGCTGATAGCTTTCGTGGGTAATGGTTGTGCTACTACTACTGCCTTCGGCAGAGAGCAACTTAACGATGCCAGTATCTGTAGTTGTGCCAATGGCTGTCGCAAACCTCGTTTTTGTAAAGGCTTCAGCGATTTTGGCAGGTAGGCAAAGCACAAGTTCAAAATCTTCTCCGCCATGGAGTGCCCATTTGAGCGCGGTTTCGGGACCGACGGCTGCGCTGAGCCCAGCCGGTAACGGAATGGCTGAACGCACAATATTCATCCCAACTCGGCTGCTGTTGCTAATTTGCAAGAGGGCGTTAGCCAGCCCGTCGCTGCTGTCCATCCCAGTGATGGTGGGATAAATCGCTCCCTTGTCTTTTTGAATGACGCGGCGCAAGTCTTTGAGTGCGTCAAATCGAGGAACCGGCATCTGGTGGGCTTTGATCCACGCTTTGGCATAGCTGAGTGTGCCGCTGGGCTGTTGCTCCTTTAGCTCTAGCTCTTCTAGGAGCAAGGCCAGTCCGGCCCGCGAAGCGCCATGGGGCCCAGTCACAACGACCGTCATCCCTGGCGAGGCGCTATCACGACGGATGACTTGGTGCGGCAGGACTTCGCCTAGTGCTGTAATCGACACCGTTCGCTGCATTGCTCGGCATAGGTCACCGCCAACGATAGCGCCTCCATGAATGTTCAGGCAGTCTGCCATCCCACGGTACAGCTCTTCGACCCAGTTCAAAGGCGTATGGCCAGGTAGACCTAGGCCTACTGTGATCCCTATAGGCATCGCGCCCATAGCGGCAATGTCTGCTAGGTTTGCAGCAACGGCTCTCCATCCAACTGTGTAGGGTGGTGTGGTCCGTCCGCTGAAGTGCACATTTTCCGTCAGCATATCTGTGGTGACTACTAGCTTGTGCTGTGGCTGTGCCTTCATGATTGCAGCATCGTCACCGATCGCGCCTGCCGCACAAAAGGGCTTGAGCTTTTCGATGAGCGCAAGCTCACCCAAGTCAGCGATTGTGTTGGAGGGACGACTGAGATCTGCCGGAAGGATTAGATGGTTTACCTTTTCCATGATTGTGGGTTGGTATCTGCCAACCTTATATAGATATGGAGCTCACATCTGTCAGGATGCTGCTGACAGATGTGCATATTACAGTTGTACGCCGAAGGCGTTCCGCTCTCCTGTTAAGGGAATGCGTTGCCCCTCAACAGAAAAAGACTTCAGAAAAAACATACTACAGGTATTATTTTTATTTTGTAGTTAGAGAGTTCTATACAAAACTACCCATATGTACAGGTGTGTACGAGCAATTCGATATAGAAGTGAAGGTTTTTTTCCTCAATTGAGAGCATTTCTTTAGTTAGCAGCTTCGATTATTTCGTACTTGTATCAGCTATATGCTCTGAAGCGTTTACTAGATTCGCCTTAGAACAGTTCGTTACAAAATGCTGCTAGCTAGGAAGTCTCGGAGCGAATGGTTTCGGTATCTCAAGAGATCTAGTGAAAAGAGAAGTTATCGGTGCGGTTGAAAGCTTGTAAAGGTCTCAACCGTACCAATTTCACTAAAGGTACAGCAATATTAAGCGTTTCTGACAGCGTATGTCTGTGATTATGATCGTTTTTTGCGCCTGTTGTAGGGCTTCGACCTAATATCTATGCCTTTGGAGAGACTAAATTGTTTAGCCCGTCGACAACCTTTGCCGAGATGATCTTGTCCTCCTGGGTGAGCGATCGCAGTACTTCTTTGCCATCCACCGTGTAGCCAAACACCGCATATCGGCCATCTAGCATGTTGCGCCCAGCGGGTGTTAGTTCCGCCTCAAATAGGAAAAAGAAAAACTGAGAAGACCCACCGTTGTTGTCGTCACCGGGGCGAGCGAGTGCCAAACTGCCGTAGGAGTTAAAGGGCAAAATCGGCTCATCCATATATTGGCCAATTTCTTCGAGCGTGAAGCCATAGATTGGTTCGTCGTCATCTTTGACCAAAATCTCCATCGGAATAGCTCTGTATTCCTTAGTTTTTGGGTCGATGTAGCCTTCTTCTGGTCCTTCAGGATCACCCGTTTGCAGCACATAAAAGTCTTCAGCGCGAATAAACGGCATCCCGTCGTAAAACTTTTTGTCGACTAGGTCGATAAAGTTGCCCGCTGTCACCGGTGCGCTATAGCCATCGGCTACAACTGTCACGTTTCCTTTACTCGTCTCAAACTCAACGGTGGCTCGGCCTTTTAGCTGAGGTAGGCTGTCGTATTCTGCTGGCACTTCAAAGGGGAACCCATCTACCATGAGTTCTTCTACCCGACCGACCTGATCAAGTAGCTTCTTGCGTTCTATCCAAACGGCCTCTTTGTCTTCGGCGTCGGCCGCTGCTCGAATGGGCTCTAGCCCGGCTTGAATACCATCTATAAGCTCGCCTGCCTGCGCTTGCCTCTCCTCAGGAACTGCTGCCAAAATCGCATCTCGCTTACGATCTAGCTGCCGTTCTACCTTGGTGATGTTCTTTTTTATGGGTCCCCAGCGCTTACTGCGTAGCCACTCCGAAATCCCTTCCAATTCACCTTGCACTTTGCGAATTTCTGGACTGTCAATCGGGAGTGAGTAGCGGAGCAGGGCAGCGCCATCGGTGACTGCGTTGCCAGGGGGCAGGCCCGCTTGAGCCGGAGATGCGATCGCAAACAGGCACGTCGCCGAGAGCAAAAGGGTCAAACAAGCCGTTTTAATAAAACTTTTGATCGGGGTCATCAGCCAGGCAGGCCCGCTCTTCGTATCACTCTTATGGCTAATACAGGTAGGCTTTCGCAAAATCATAGGGAGGCAGTTTAGCGTTTTAAAGGAGCATAGTCTTGATCTTGCCATACATCTGCCCATCCGAGGCCATCCGAAGCCATAGGTCAAGTTACCTTTGGGCTGTACAATAATGGCCGATTGCCTCAGCACTCCTCAGCTATCACCATGATTTCAAGCAACGATTTTCGCACCGGTACCAGCATCGAGATAGATGGCTCTGTATGGCGCGTTGTAGAGTTTTTGCATGTCAAACCTGGCAAGGGCTCTGCTTTTGTAAGAACCAAGCTCAAAAATGCTGAAACCGGCAGCAACCTGGAGCGTACGTTCAGAGCCGGTGAGATGCTTCCCCAAGCGATTTTGGAAAAAAGAAATAAGCAATATACCTATAGAGACGGCGATGAGTACGTCTTTATGGATATGGAAACCTATGAGGAAAGCCGTCTGCGCGAAGAGCAAATTGGGGCTTCGGTAAAGTATCTCAAGGAAGAAATGGAAGTCACCGTTCTGACTTGGGATGAGAAGGTGTTGGAAGTAGAGCTGCCCAACTCGGTCACGCTAGAAGTCACCCAAACTGATCCTGGCGTTAAGGGTGATACAGCCACCGGTGGTACAAAGCCTGCCACCGTAGAAACAGGAGCGCAGGTAATGGTGCCACTGTTTATTTCTCAAGGTGAAATGATCAAAATCGACACGCGTAACGATACCTACCTTGGCCGCGAAACGTAATTTTCTTCTGCGAGTCGCTTTTTTGTTCCTATTGTTTGCATCTTTAATTTTCTGCATCTTTTCCTTGCATCTTTAAAAAACTGGAGTTTTAATCGGTGAATTTCAACGAACTCCGCGAGTTAGTCGCTGCCCTCAATCAGACTGACATCGCTGAGCTAACCCTCAAAACCGCTGAGTTTGACCTGACGCTGCGTAAGCCGTCTGCGCTTCAGCCGGATGTGGTTGTAAGTTCTGCGCCCGCTCCTCAAATGATGCCAGCTGCGCCAGTTGCTGGTGGTGCGCCAGTGGTGCCAGCCGTTATTCCCGCGCCAGCTGCTGAGCCCGCCCCTATGGCTGCCCCAGTCGTAGATCCTTCGCTGGTCGAAATTACGTCACCGATGGTCGGTACGTTTTATCGGTCGCCTGCGCCAGACGAATCGGCGTTTGTGGAAGTGGGCGATCGCATCCAGTCTGGCCAAACGGTCTGCATTATCGAAGCGATGAAGCTCATGAACGAGCTAGAAGCAGAAGTCTCCGGTGAAATCGTCGACATCCTGGTAGAAAACGCCGAGCCTATTGAGTTTGGTCAACCACTCATGCGAGTTCGTCCTTCAAAGTAGATGCGTTAGCCAAAAACAGAGCATCTCTTCAACCAATATCTTAAAAGCCCACACTAAAAATTCACAGTGAATCAGTGATTTGCTATGTTGAATGAGATCTAGCTGAACGAGCTTTGTCTAAATGATGTTTCATGAAATGCAAGTTTGGCGAAGTGATCGCTTGTTTCGGTAACATCATTTACAAAGACGTCAGCTGTATATGTACGGTTTTCTACAGTGAGCTACCCGTTTTTAATGTAAGGAAAGCGCTAAGCTGCTAGCTGGAGACCACAGAGCATACCAAGAGCGTAGTGAAGTTGTGCGTTGACTCATTGATTTATCACACCCTTTAGGATAT
Source organism: Phormidesmis sp. (assembly GCA_050042985.1). Taxonomy (GTDB): domain Bacteria; phylum Cyanobacteriota; class Cyanobacteriia; order Phormidesmidales; family Phormidesmidaceae; genus Phormidesmis. Next base: position 8,336 of record JBHJIY010000180.1, read on the forward strand.
CTCTTAGGGTCAAGGCACAGCAGAATGTACTTAGGAGGAACGTTATGACAGAAGGCATGATGAAGAATACCGCCCGTCAGGAGCAGTCCAGCCCTACAAGATCGGCTGCTTCCCCTTCTTCAACTTCCAGCCGACTGTATCACCGATTAGAAGAAGCCCTTCACGCGGGCAGTGAAGTTTGGTTTCGCATGCCCGGCACCCGCCTTGTTGGCATCCCTATCTTTCTTGATGCCGAATATGTAGAAGTTGTCGATGTCGACGTCGCCGAAGGCTTTGAAGACGAAGAATTGCCCGATGAACCCTATCAGCGC